>NZ_AEWE02000084.1:0-46310 GCF_000190455.2 Pseudomonas sp. TJI-51 | reverse complement strand
ATCCACATGCGCTGCAATTCGTCGTCGGCGGTCAGCAGCTCTTCGCGGCGGGGACCGGGGCGGGTGGTGTTGATGGCCGGGAACACGCGCTTCTCGGCGATGCGGCGATCCAGCGGCAGCTCCATGTTGCCGGTGCCCTTGAACTCTTCGTAGATCACTTCGTCCATCTTCGAGCCGGTTTCGACCAGCGCGGTGGCGATGATGGTCAGCGAACCGCCTTCCTCGATGTTACGTGCCGCACCGAAGAAGCGCTTCGGCTTTTCCAGGGCGTGGGCGTCGACACCACCGGTCAGTACCTTGCCAGAGCTCGGGATCACGGTGTTGTAGGCACGCGCCAGGCGGGTGATGGAATCCAGCAGGATCACCACGTCTTTCTTGTGCTCGACCAGGCGCTTGGCCTTCTCGATCACCATTTCGGCAACCTGCACGTGGCGCGCTGGCGGCTCGTCGAAGGTAGAGGCAACCACTTCGCCGCGCACGGTACGCTGCATTTCGGTCACTTCTTCCGGGCGCTCGTCGATCAGCAGGACGATCAGGTGGCACTCAGGGTTATTACGGGTGATGTTCGCCGCGATGTTCTGCAGCATGATGGTCTTGCCCGCTTTTGGCGGAGCAACGATCAGGCCGCGCTGGCCCTTGCCGATCGGGGCGCACAGGTCGATGACGCGGCCGGTCAAGTCCTCGGTGGAACCGTTGCCGGCTTCCATCTTCAGGCGCTTGTTCGGGAACAGCGGCGTCAGGTTTTCGAACAGGATCTTGTTCTTGGCGTTTTCCGGGCGGTCGAAGTTGATGGTGTCGACCTTCAGCAGCGCGAAGTAACGCTCCCCTTCTTTCGGTGGGCGGATCTTGCCGACGATGGTGTCGCCGGTGCGCAGGTTGAAACGGCGGATCTGGCTGGGCGAGACGTAGATATCGTCAGGGCCGGCCAGGTAGGACGCATCAGCCGAACGCAGAAAACCGAAACCATCCTGGAGAATCTCCAGCACGCCATCACCGGAGATCTCTTCGCCGCTTTTCGCGTGCTTTTTCAGCAGGGCGAAAATCACGTCCTGTTTGCGCGAACGGGCCATGTTTTCGATGCCCATCTGTTCGGCCATTTCCAAAAGATCGGTAATCGGCTTTTGCTTGAGTTCAGTCAGGTTCATAAGGGGAATGACGTAATCATGTAAGAAGGGAGAATTAAGCTTTGGCTTAATGAAGCCGCGCCGCTAGATGGCGACAGGATCGCGTACTGATTCGAATTGGGGATGCTTCGGCGACGGCATGTAGAGGGCACTGGAGAAGCAGTGCGAGGCCGAATGTAACACTTGCTTTTTTCTGCGTCTAGTGCTCTGAAAAAGAAAAGCCCCGCATTCGCGGGGCCTTTTCACATCACAGGTGGGCGTCGAGGAACGCGGCCAGCTGGGATTTGGACAGCGCGCCCACCTTGGTGGCCTCGACGTTGCCGTTCTTGAACAACATCAGCGTCGGGATGCCACGCACGCCATGCTTGGCCGGGGTTTCCTGGTTATCGTCGATGTTCAGCTTGGCGACGGTCAGCTTGCCCTCGTAGGTGGAAGCGATGTCGTCCAGTACCGGCGCGATCATCTTGCACGGGCCGCACCATTCAGCCCAGTAGTCGACCAGCACCGGGCCTTGAGCCTGCAGGACTTCGGCTTCGAAGGTGGCATCGGTGACATGTTTGATCAGATCGCTGCTCATGGATATCTCCAGGGTCGTAAGCAAAAAAACGTGGCCCATGATAGCCGCACCCACGCTCGACAGGAAGCTGCGGTCGATTGAGTGTAACTATAGTCGGGCAAGACGCCACGAATCGAAACTGTCATCTGCGTGTAATAGCATCGGATGGCACATTGCCTTGCATCAAGGCCTGGCGTGGCACGCGTTGGCGACAGCCTGCTATCGTGGCACGATTGCCGGGTTAACGACCGAGAACACACAGCATGCCGCACAACATCGCGAAGAACCTGTCTCTGATCGCCGCCATCGACCTTGGCTCCAACAGTTTTCACATGGTCGTGGCCAAGGCCCACCATACCGAAATCCGCATCCTCGAGCGGCTCGGCGAGAAGGTTCAGCTTGCCGCCGGCATCGACGAAGAGCGCAAGCTCAGTGAAGAGGCGATGGAGCGGGGCCTGGACTGCCTCAAGCGCTTTTCCCAACTGATCCACGGCATGCCGGCTGGCTCGGTGCGCATCGTCGGTACCAATGCCCTGCGCGAATCGCGCAACCGCAACGAATTCATCCAGCGTGCCGAAGCCATCCTCGGGCACCCGGTCGAGGTCATCTCCGGCCGCGAAGAGGCGCGCCTGATCTACCTGGGTGTGTCCCACACCTTGGCCGACACCCCCGGCAAGCGCCTGGTCGCCGACATCGGCGGCGGCAGCACCGAGTTCATCATTGGCCAGCGCTTCGAGCCGCTGCTGCGCGAAAGCCTGCAAATGGGTTGCGTCAGCTTCACCCAGCGCTACTTCCGCGACGGCAAGATCACGCCGGCCCGCTACGCCCAAGCCTACACCGCCGCGCGCCTGGAGCTGATGAGCATCGAAAACGCCCTGCACCGCCTGACCTGGGACGAGGCCATCGGTTCGTCCGGGACCATCCGTGCCATCGCTGCCGCCATCAAGGACGGCGGCCTGGGCAACGGCGAGGTCAACGCCGAGGGCCTGGCCTGGGTCAAGCGCAAGCTGTTCAAGCTGGGCGACGTCGACAAGATCGACTTCGAAGGCATCAAGCCGGACCGCCGTACCATCTTCCCTGCCGGCCTGGCGATTCTGGAAGCCATCTTCGATGCCCTGGAACTGCAGCGCATGGACCATTGCGACGGCGCGCTGCGCGAAGGCGTGCTGTTCGACCTGCTAGGCCGCCACCACCATGAAGATGTGCGCGAACGCACCCTGAACTCACTGATGGAGCGTTACCACGTCGACCAGGGCCAGGCAGCGCGCGTCGAGCGCAAGGCCTTGCACGCCTTCGACCAGGTCGCGGACGCCTGGGGGTTGAAGGATGGAAATTGGCGCGATCTGCTCGGCTGGGCAGCCAAAGTGCATGAAATCGGCCTGGATATCGCCCACTACCACTACCACAAGCATGGCGCCTACCTGATCGAACACTCCGACCTGGCGGGCTTCTCGCGCGAAGACCAGCAGATGATGGCCCTGCTGGTACGCGGCCACCGCCGCAACATTCCCAAGGACAAGTTTGCCGAACTGGGCGAGGAAGGCGTGAAACTGCTGCGCCTGTGCGTGCTGCTGCGCTTCGCCATCCTGTTCCACCATATCCGTGGCAACCAGCAGATGCCGAAGGTCCAGCTCAAGGCTGCCGGGGAAAGCCTCGACATCGCCTTCCCTGAAGGCTGGCTGGAACAGAACCAGCTGACCCAGGCCGACTTCGCCAACGAGGCGGAGTGGCTGACCCGGGTCGGCTTCGTCCTCAGCGTACGTTGAGGACCGGGTTGCTCAGGCGCTCCAGCAGGGTCGCCTGAACGCTGCGCGGGTTCTGGTTGCCGGTTGGGGTGCTGCGCACGTAGCGCCCGTCGGGCTGCAAGGTCCAGGCATGGGTGTTGTCGGTCAGGTAGCCTTCCAGCTCTTTCTTCACCCGCAGCAACAGCTTCTTGCCTTCGACCGGGAAGCAGGTCTCGACACGCTTGTCGAGGTTGCGCTCCATCCAGTCGGCGCTGGACAGGTAGATCTGCTCTTCGCCGCCATTGAGGAAGTAGAACACCCGCGTGTGCTCCAGGAATCGACCGATGATCGAGCGCACCTGGATATTGTGCGAAACCCCCGGAATACCTGGGCGCAGGCAGCACATGCCACGCACCACCAGGTCGATCTTCACGCCAGACTGGCTGGCCTTGTACAGCGCCTTGATCACCTTGGCGTCGGTCAGCGAGTTGAACTTGGCGATGATGTGCGCCGGCTTGCCGTCGAGGGCGAACTGGGTTTCCCGCGCGATCATGTCGAGCATGCCCTTCTTCAGGGTAAACGGCGCGTGCAGCAGCTTTTTCATGCGCAGGGTCTTGCCCATGCCGATCAGCTGGCTGAACAGCTTGCCAACGTCCTCGGTGAGGGCGTCGTCTGAGGTCAGCAGGCTGTAGTCGGTGTACAGGCGGGCGTTACCGGCGTGGTAGTTGCCGGTACCCAGGTGGGCGTAGCGCACGATCTCGCCGTGCTCGCGGCGCAGGATCAGCATCATCTTGGCGTGGGTCTTGAAACCGACCACGCCGTAGATCACCACCGCACCCGCCGCTTGCAGGCGGCTGGCCATCTGCAGGTTGGACTCTTCGTCGAAACGCGCACGCAGTTCGATCACCGCGGTGACCTCCTTGCCGTTTCGCGCTGCATCCACCAGGGCATCGACGATTTCCGAGTTGGCCCCGGACCGGTAAAGGGTCTGGCGCACGGCGAGCACGTGCGGGTCCTTGGCGGCCTGGCGCAGCAGGTCGATCACCGGGGTGAAGGACTCGAATGGGTGCATCAGCAGGATGTCCTGCTTGCCGATCACGCTGAAGATGTTGTCGGCGTTCTGCAGCAGCTTGGGGATCGCCGGCGTGAACGGCGTGTATTGCAGCTCCGGGTGGCTGTCCAGGCCGGTGATGCTGAACAGGCGCGTGAGGTTGACCGGGCCATTGACCTGGTACAGCTCGCTTTCGCTGAGGCTGAACTGCTTGAGCAGGTAGTCCGACAGGTGTTTCGGGCACGTGTCGGCGACCTCCAGGCGCACGGCATCGCCGTAGCGGCGCGAGAACAGCTCGCCGCGCAAGGCGCGGGCCAGGTCGTCAACCTCTTCGGAGTCCAGTGCCAGGTCGGCGTTACGGGTAAGGCGGAACTGGTAGCAACCCTTGACCTTCATGCCCTGGAACAGGTCGTCGGCATGCGCGTGGATCATCGACGACAGGAACACATAGTTGGCACCCGGGCCACCGACTTCTTCCGGCACGCGAATCACTCGCGGCAGCAGGCGGGGGGCAGGGATGATCGCCAGGCCCGAATCACGGCCGAACGCGTCCACCCCTTCCAGCTCGACGATGAAGTTCAGGCTCTTGTTCACCAGCAGCGGGAACGGGTGGGTCGGGTCGAGGCCGATGGGGGTGATGATCGGGGCGATTTCGTCGCGGAAGTAGCGGCGCACCCAGGTCTTGAGCTTGGGTGTCCAGTAACGGCGGCGAATGAAGCGGATCTGGTGTTTTTCCAGCTCCGGCAGCAGCACGTCGTTGAGAATGGCGTATTGCCGGTCGACTTCCAGGTGCACCAGCTCGCTGATGCGCGCCAGTGCCTGGTGCGGCTGCAGGCCGTCGGCGCCGGCCAGTTCGCGGGCAAAATTGATCTGCTTCTTGAGGCCGGCCACCCGGATTTCAAAGAACTCGTCAAGGTTGCTGGAGAAGATCAGCAGGAACTTGAGCCGCTCCAGCAGTGGGTAGCTCTCGTCCAGCGCCTGCTCCAGCACACGAATATTGAACTGCAACTGCGAGAGTTCGCGATGAATGTACAGGCTGCTGTCGTCCAGGCCAGGCACCACGATTGCCGGGGCCGGCGGCGGCGCAGGCACCGGGGCGGCAGGCTCGGCCGCCTGCCCGGCTTCCGGCGCGGTGGCCGGCGGCAGGTCTGGAGGGGTCTGCAGCATCTCTTCGGGGAGCTCCTGGGCATCCTTGATCGCGACAGGGCTAAGCACTTCATTATTCATCTGACGTTCCTGAGGACGTTAACGCCCTATCATCAATTGAGCGGCAAGATAAGCGCCCATTATGACGCCTGTGTGACATGGCAGGGCAAGCCATGACGCGTGGCTATGGCAATGCGGTGTAGGAATTGTTCATGTGGAGACACATTTGGACACTTTCCCGAATGCCCGCGAAGGGGTAGGCTGCGCGTTCATTTCGCCAGCACCTCAGAAAATGCTTCAACAATTCCTGCAGGATTTCGGCTACTTTGCCCTTTTTCTAGGCACCTTCTTCGAAGGCGAGACCATCCTGGTGCTTGCAGGATTCCTTGCATTCCGCGGTTACATGGACATCAACCTGGTGTGCCTGGTGGCGTTCTTCGGCAGCTATGCCGGCGACCAGTTGTGGTATTTCATGGGCCGGCGCCACGGCCGCAAGATTCTGGCCCGCAAGCCGCGCTGGCAGGCGATGGGCGACCGGGCGCTGGCCCACATTCGCCGCCACCCCGACATCTGGGTACTGAGTTTCCGCTTCGTCTACGGCCTGCGCACGGTCATGCCCGTGGCCATTGGCCTGTCGGGCTATCCGCCACGCCGCTACCTGCTGCTGAACGGCATTGGCGCAGCGATCTGGGCCATTGCCCTGGGTGCGGCGGCCTACCACTTCGGCGCCATCCTCGAAGGCCTGCTGGGCAACGTCAAGCGGTACGAACTATGGGTGTTGGCCGCCCTGCTGGGGCTGGGCGTGCTGTTGTGGCTGCGCCGTCGCTTCCGTGCCCTGCGCGCAGAGCGCAAGGCCGCCGCCCAGGCGGCGGGCGAACAGCGCGACCAGCAGTGACCCCGAGGCGCCAGTGCGGCGCATCGGGTTGCACACAGCGTGTCAGGTTGCCGGACGAACAAGGCGGCCGCGTGCCTGTCACAAGCATGACTGGCCCTGAAAACCAACCCGGCGAGCGCCCGCTCGCAATGCGCCGCGCAGGCAGCGCTCGATCTCCCAGGCGCGACACAACACTGGAGCTTCAAACATGACTAAAAAAGTAGCGGTGGTTCTTTCCGGCTGTGGCGTGTACGACGGCGCCGAAATTCACGAAAGCGTGATCACCCTGCTGCGCCTGGACCAGCGCGGCGCGCAAGTGCAGTGCTTCGCGCCGAACATTGCGCAGATGCATGTGATCAACCACCTGACCGGCGAAGAGATGCCCGAGTCGCGCAACGTGCTGGTGGAATCGGCGCGCATTGCCCGGGGCGAGGTCAAGGACATCCGCGAGGCCAAGGCCGAAGACTTCGATGCGCTGATCGTGCCGGGTGGCTTTGGGGCGGCGAAGAACCTGTCCAACTTCGCCGTGGAAGGCGCCAACTGCAGCGTCAACCCAGACGTGCTGGCCCTGGCCGAAGCCTTTGCCGCTGCCTGCAAGCCGATTGGCCTGATCTGCATTTCGCCGGCGCTGGCGGCGAAGATCTACGGGCCGGGGGTGGTCTGCACCATTGGCAGCGACGCGGATACTGCGGCGGCAGTGGTGAAGATGGGCGGCACCCATGAAGAATGCGACGTGCACGACATCGTCGAAGATACCCAACGCAAGCTGGTGACGACCCCGGCTTACATGGAGGCCAAGTCGATCAGCGAGGCGGCTGGTGGCATCAACAAGCTGGTGGACCGGGTGCTGGAGCTGACCCACGAGTAAGGCCTGCCTACGCGAAGCCCAGAATCCCGCGCGGCCCTTTGTAGGAGCGGCCTTGTGTCGCGAAAGGGCCGCGCAGCGGCCCCAGGATTTGAGCTTCGCCGCCTAAATTGCCGGGGCCGCTTCGCGCCCCTTTCGCGACACAAGGCCGCTCCCACAAAAGGGCCGCGTTACACTTCAGGCCCTCGATAGTCGCGAAATGATCCGGTCCAGCGCATTGGCGAACGCCTGCTTGTCGCGCTCCCCATAAGCCGCCTGCCCTCCCCCGACCTGGCCCTGCTCGCGCAAATCGGTGAACAGGTTGCGCGCGGCCAGCCGATCACCCATGTTGCGCTCGTCGAACTCGCGCCCGCGTGGGTCCAGCACTGCCACGCCCTTCTTGACCAGGCGGTCGGCCAACGGCACGTCACTACAGATCACCAGCTCGCCCGGCACGGCATGCTCGACCAGATAATCGTCGGCCGCATCCATGCCACTGGGCACCACGATCAACCGCACGATCGCAAACGCAGGCCTGGCCACTGCCTGGCCCGCCACCATCACCACCTCGAACTTGCGCTTGAGGGCGAACTTGACGATCAGATCCTTGGCTGCCTTGGGGCAGGCATCGGCATCGATCCATACACGCATCGGATAATCTCTTCATCAGCTCAATGTGCTCATGATGCCTCATGCACGGTAAAAGCCGGAACCGGCCGGCGCGCTGGAAAAATGGCGCCAATATTCCAATTAGCGCTTATCCGCCCCTGTTACTCAGGCTAAACTCGCCACAGCTTCACTGGCCTGCCCGAGCGCGCAATGAACCACCCCCACGAAATCCGCCCCGACCTGGACCAAGGCATCGACCGCAAAGTCCTGGCGACACTGCGCGCGCGTTTCCTGCACCTGAACCAGGCTCGGCTGCAGCGGGCAATGGAGGGCCTGTCGACACGTCAGCAACAAGTGCTGCTGCTGTTGCCCTTGCTGTTTCACGTGAACCACCCGCTATTGCCGGGTTACGTCTCGGGCAGCACCCCCGCAGGCGTCTCGGGCTACGAGCCCGGTAGCGAGCTGGTCGCAGAAGCCCAGCGCCTGGCCCGCTCATTCACCTACAAGGCCCAGCACGGCAACCCGCCACGGCCGATACACGGCCTGTTCCTGATGGGCAGCCTGGGCTCGCTGGCGCAGGCCGAGCACAGCGACATGGACGTATGGGTATGCCACGCCCCCGACTTGCCCGAGCCGTTGCTCGAAGAGCTGCGCCGCAAGTGCCAACTGCTGGAAACCTGGGCGGCCAGCCTGGGCGCAGAGGCACACTTTTTCCTGATCGACACCCAAGGGTTTGCCCAAGGCCAGCGTGATGGTCAGCTTGGCTCAGACAATTGCGGGACTACCCAGCATTACCTGCTGCTGGACGAGTTCTACCGCACAACCGTGTGGCTGGCCGGGCGTACGCCGCTGTGGTGGCTGGTGCCGGTCTACGAAGAAGGCAATTACCAGGCCTATACCCAGACCCTGCTGGCCAAGCGTTTTATCCGCAGCCAGGATGTGCTCGACCTGGGCAACCTGGCGCACATTCCGCCCGGCGAGTTCATTGGTGCCGGCCTGTGGCAACTGTTCAAAGGCATCGACTCACCCTACAAGTCGCTGCTCAAACTGCTGCTGACCGAGGCCTACGCCAGTGAATACCCTGGCGTGCGCTGCCTGAGCCTGGACTACAAGCAGGCAGTGTTCGCCAACCAGCTGGACCTGGACGAGCTGGACCCGTATGTCATGGTCTACCGGCGCATCGAACGCTACCTGCTGCAAAGGGGCGAGCCTGTGCGCCTGGAACGGGTACGGCGCAGCCTGTACTTGAAGGTGAACAAGAAGCTCAGCGATCAGAACCGTAGCAATGGCTGGCAGCGCCGTTTGCTTCAGCGCCTGGCTGACGAGTGGGGGTGGGATGAGCGCCAGCTGGCGATACTGGACAGCCGCAGCCAATGGAAAGTCCAGCAGGTTGCCGTGGAGCGCCGCGAACTGGTGGCCGAGCTGAACCACAGCTATCGCTTCCTTGGCCAGTTCGCACGCACCCGGAACGCCAGCAGCCGTGCCGACCAACGCGAGCTCAACGTACTGGGCAGGCGCCTGTATGCGGCCTTCGAGCGCCGTGCCGGCAAGGTCGAGGTGATCAACCCGGGTATCGCTCCGGACCTCGCCGAAGACACCCTCACCCTGGTTCAGTTACCTAACCGCAAGGAACCAGGTAACTACCACTGGGAACTGTACAGCGGCAACCTGAACTCTCACGACGTCGAGTACTTCAACCCGATAAAACGCTGCCGCGAGCTGCTGGAGCTGCTGGCCTGGGCCCATCGCAACGGGGTCATCGACAGCGGCACGCGCTTGGCGCTGCACCCAGGTGTCAGTGACCTGAGCGAGTTCGAGCTGGTCAACCTGCTCGGTTGCCTGCAGCAATGCATCCCCCTGCCCTTGCCGACCGTGAGTGAGGTGCGCCTGCTGCAACCCAGCGTTGCCGAGGAAGTGCTGCTACTGGTCAACGTGGCCATCGACCCACTGCGCCATCACCGCGACCTGAACATCCTGATGACCACCGAGCGCACCGACTCACTGAGCTATGCCGGGGTGCGGGAGAACCTGGTGCTGACCTTGGACCAGGTCACCCTGAACAGCTGGAACGAAGTGCTGGTTCAGCGCTTTGACGGCGAACACGCGCTGGTGCGCTGCCTGCGTGACTTTCTCAACAGCCCGGTGGCGCATGGCCACCGGCCGCGGGTACGGGTGCATTGCTTCTGCCCGAGCCGCGCACAGGCCATCAGCCAACGGGTTGAAGAGATCTTCGACACCGTGCAGCTGTTGCAAGCCCAGGGCCTGCAGCACCGCTACCTGCTACAGGTTGCCCAGCACACCCATGTGCTGGAGCTGCAACCGGGGCATGTCAGCCTGAGCACCCTGGCCGAGCACGATGCCCTGCTGGCCTACCTGGGCGAAGAACGCAGCGTCTACAGCCCGTTGTACCTGGACGCCAACGCCCTGCAAGATCACGACCTGCGCCTGGTGCTGGAGCAGGGTCGACCGGCGTGCATTCAGGTGTTCTACCGCCTGCAGGACGAATGGGCCGAGCTGTATGTGCTGGATGAATGCAACGCGTTATGGCAACAACGCCTGCCGCTGCATGACGAGGCGCACCTGCTGTTGCCGCTGCAGCGCTTTTTGCGCTCGGTGGTGATGCGCCGCGAGGCTCGCCTGCCGCTGGATGACCTTGGGCAGGCGGCCCTGGATATCCAGTACGCGCAGCTACTGCCTGGCGGCCCGGGCAAGGCCCGCAGCATCGAACCGCGCGTGGCGCCGCAGGAGGGCAGTGACCAGCCTTACTATGAAGTGCAGGCCATCATCCAGGCCGGTGTAGGGGGTGCTGCGCATGTGACACTGTACTGCGACCAGCAGGAGTTTTCCGAGCTGGAGCATGGGCCGCAGCTGTATGCGGTAGTGGCGCGGCAGATCATTGGCCAGCGGCGCGGGGCCGGGAAGTACCGGTGCTATATCACCGACCTGGACTTGTCCGAGCTGCTGGATGACCGGCTGGGGGCAACGCAGGTTTACCTGAGCTACAAGCGGGTGCTGGAGCAGGCATTGAACGAGGGGTTGGAGCAGGTGCTGTGCCAATGACCGGGCTGCTCCAACATGGGCCGCATGGCGGCCCAGGCCTCAGAGGTCGAAATCACCCGCCGCTTCAGGCTGGTACTCGACTTCCAGCAGTTTCAGCTTGAGGGTTTTGCCCCCCGGCGCCGGCCAGTCGATCTGTTCACCCACCGACAACCCCAGCAAAGCGCAGCCAATTGGCGCCAGCACCGAAACCTTGCCTTCCGCCCCGGCATCCTTCGGGTACACCAGGGTCAGGTGGTAGTCCTTGCCGCTGGCTTCCTCACGGCAGTGCACGCGCGAGTTCATGGTCACCACGCCTGCGGGTACTTCCTCATGACCGACGACCTGTGCGGCACGGTCCAGCTCCTCCTGCAGGGCGAACACACCCGGCGTACTCTCGTCGAGGCTGTCGATCAGACGCTCCAGACGCTGTACGTCCAATCGGGTGAGGATAAGGGAAGGCTTGGTGCTCATGATCCAGTCAGACTCCTTTGAACAGGCAATTTTCAATGCACAGATAAAGCAAAACCCCGCCCAAGGGCGGGGTTTGAAAAGGCTTTGGCGTCATCGACGCAGAACCCGACACTACCACAGACGGGCAAATACTCAAGCCCCTGCGGTCAGTGTGCCTTTGCCTGTGCACGCAGGACCTGTGCCTCGCGGCAGATCTGCCGGCGGCGCTCGTCATCGGCCGAGCGCCACTCGCGAATATGCTCGACATGCCGGTGGCAACCGGTGCAGACACGCTGCTCGTCGAGCCGGCAGACGCTGATGCAGGGTGATGGCACCGCGGGGCTGACGTTGCTGTACAACGGCTTGGGTGGCCGTGGCTGGGCGCTGCTCATGTCAGATCTCGTCGAAGTCCAGCTTTTCGCCAGCCCGCTCCCAAACGATGCGTTCGAGCATTTCGCCCAGCAGCTCTTCGCTCTTTTCGCAGACCCACTTTTTAGTCTCTTCGTCGTAGTCGAAGTGGAAACCACCGGAACGGTCAGCCAGCCACAGTTGGCGCAGCGGCTCCTGACGGCTGAAGATCAGCTGGGCGCCGCCTTCGAACTTGACGGTGAGCACGCCAGCGGAATTCTCCATGTCCAGGTCCAGGCCGCTCTCGTCGAACAGGTCTTCCAGGGCCTGTTGGGTCGCGTCGACCAGATCGTGGAAACGCGCTTCACTCAAACTCATTGCAGGAACCTCGAAATTGGCGGCATTACAGGCAAGCCGGGGAAGATACGGGCGCAACGCGCCAGCCGCAAGCTGCTAGCTACAAGCCGCAAGAAAAAGCCCAGCCTACACCCGATCGCTTTTTCTTGCCGCTTGAAGCTTGAAGCTTGCCGCGTCTGCTGCCCGCCCGGCGGACCGGCCCTTGCATAGGCAAGCCGCCGGTCGCTCGGTATACTCGGGCGCAATACTGCATTTTCTAAGGATTTCACCCATGAAGCGCCTGATTTCCTCCTTCGCGGCGCTGGTCGCTGTTGCCTGCCTCGTTTCGGCCTGCGGCCAGAAAGGCCCGCTGTATCTGCCGGACGACGGCGATAACGCTAAAGCGCACAAGTCGCACCAGCACTCGTCGAAAGCCAAGCCGACCGCGGTCCAGGAGCAGCCGCCAGCGCCCGAGTCCGAGCCAGAGCAGTCGCCTGCGCAGTAAAGGAAACCAGATGAACGCTTTCAACTACCGCGACGGCGAGCTGTTCGCGGAGGGTGTAGCCCTGTCGGCCATCGCCGAACGCCATGGCACGCCTACCTACGTGTACTCGCGCGCTCACATCGAGGCCCAGTACCGCAGCTACACCGACGCCCTGCAAGGCGCCGAGCACCTGGTGTGCTTTGCGGTCAAGGCCAACTCCAACCTCGGCGTGCTGAACGTGCTGGCACGCCTGGGTGCAGGTTTCGACATTGTCTCCGGCGGCGAGCTGGAGCGTGTGCTGGCGGCCGGTGGCCGCGCTGACCGCGTGGTGTTCTCCGGCGTGGGGAAAACCCGCGAAGACATGCGCCGCGCCCTGGAAGTGGGTGTGCACTGCTTCAACGTGGAGTCCACTGACGAGCTGGAGCGCCTGCAGGTGGTGGCCGCCGAAATGGGCAAGGTTGCCCCGGTATCGCTGCGGGTCAACCCGGACGTGGACGCCGGTACCCACCCTTACATCTCCACTGGCCTTAAAGAAAACAAGTTCGGCATCGCCATTGCCGACGCCGAAGCCATCTACGTGCGTGCGGCGCAGTTGCCGAACCTTGAAGTGGTCGGTGTCGACTGCCACATCGGCTCCCAGCTGACCACCATCGACCCGTTCCTCGACGCGCTCGACCGCCTGCTGGTGCTGGTCGACCGCCTGGCCGAGTGCGGCATTCACCTGCGCCACCTGGACCTGGGCGGCGGGGTCGGGGTGCGCTACCGTGACGAACAGCCGCCGTTGGTGGCCGACTACATCAAGGCCATCCGCGAGCGCGTTGGCGACCGCGACCTGGCCCTGGTGTTCGAGCCTGGCCGCTATATCGTGGCCAATGCCGGCGTGTTGCTGACCCGCGTGGAATACCTCAAGCACACCGAGCACAAGGACTTCGCTATCATCGATGCGGCGATGAACGACCTGATCCGCCCGGCCTTGTACCAGGCCTGGATGGGCGTCAGCGCGGTCAAGCCGCGTGGCGGTGAAGGCCGTGCCTATGACCTGGTCGGGCCGATCTGCGAGACCGGCGACTTCCTCGGCAAGGACCGGGTCCTCGACCTGGCCGAAGGTGATTTGCTGGCTGTCGAGTCGGCGGGCGCCTATGGTTTTGTCATGAGCTCCAACTACAACACCCGTGGTAGATGCGCCGAAATCCTGGTTGACGGTGACCAGGCGTTCGAAGTACGCCGCCGCGAGACCATCGCCGAACTGTACGCTGGCGAAAGCCTGCTGCCGGAGTAAGCCCATGCTACTGCGTTTTACCAAGATGCATGGGCTGGGCAACGACTTCATGGTCCTGGACCTGGTCAGCCAGCACGCCCACATCCAGCCCAAGCACGCCAAGCAATGGGGTGACCGCCACACCGGCATCGGCTTCGACCAGTTGCTGATCGTCGAGGCGCCGAACAACCCGGAAGTGGACTTCCGCTACCGTATCTTCAATGCCGACGGCTCTGAAGTGGAGCAGTGCGGCAACGGTGCGCGCTGCTTCGCCCGTTTCGTGCTGGACAAGCGCCTGACCGCGAAAAAACGCATCCGCGTGGAAACCAAGAGCGGCATCATCGTGCTGGACGTGCAAAACGACGGCCAGGTGAGTGTCGACATGGGCCCGCCGCGCTTCACCCCTGCCGAAATCCCCTTCGTCGCCGACGCGCAGGCGCTGAACTACCCACTGGAAGTCGACGGCCAGCTGCATTCGATTGCCGCCGTGTCCATGGGTAACCCGCATGCCGTGCTGCGTGTCGACGACGTGCGTACTGCCCCCGTGCATGAACTGGGCCCGAAGATCGAAAACCACCCACGCTTCCCGCAGCGGGTGAATGCCGGCTTCCTCCAGGTCATCGACCGCCACCGGGCCAACCTGCGCGTGTGGGAACGCGGCGCGGGCGAAACCCAGGCCTGCGGCACCGGCGCCTGCGCCGCCGCCGTGGCGGCGATCAGCCAGGGCTGGATGGACTCCCCGGTATCCCTCGACCTGCCAGGTGGCCGCCTGCACATCGAATGGGCCGGCCCCGGCAAGCCCGTGGTGATGACCGGCCCGGCCGTACGCGTCTACGAAGGACAGGTTCGTCTCTAAGCGAGTAACCGCCATGACCGATCAGCCCAAGGTTGTACCCCAGCAGTCCGCCGAGCTCGATGCCGAGGCGGTGGTCGCCTACCTGCGCGCCCACCCTACCTTCTTCAGCGAGCACGACGAGTTGCTGATCGAACAGCGTATTCCGCACCAGCGTGGCGACAGCGTGTCGCTGGTCGAGCGCCAGCTCAAGCTGCTGCGCGACCGCAACATCGAGATGCGCCACCGCCTGTCACAACTGATGGACGTGGCCCGCGACAACGACCGGCTGTTCGACAAGACGCGCCGGCTGATCCTCGACCTGCTTGATGCCGGTAGCCTGGAAGAAGTGGTCATGGCCGTCGAAGACAGCCTGCGCCAGGAGTTTCAGGTGCCCTTTGTCAGCCTGATCCTGTTCGGTGACAACGTTGCCCCCGTGGGGCGCTGGGTCAGCAATGCCGAGGCCCAACAGGCCATCGGAGCCCTGTTGGGCGGTGGCAAGACAGTCAGCGGCAACCTGCGCGAACATGAACTGGCCTTCCTGTTCGGCGAGGAACAGCGCCGCGAGGTCGGCTCCAGCGCCGTGGCCGCGCTGGAGTACCAGGGGTTGCATGGGGTGCTGGCAATCGGTAGCCGAGACCCGCAACACTACAAGAGCAGCGTCGGCACGCTGTTCCTCGGCTACATCGCCGAAGTGCTCGGCCGTGTCGTGCCACGGGTGACCCAGACCCTGCGTTCGGTACGCTGATGGAACGCCAGCTGGAGGCTTATTGCGCACACCTGCGCAGTGAGCGCCAGGTGTCGGAGCACACCTTGCTGGGCTACCGTCGCGACCTGGACAAGGTCATTGCCTATTGCAAGGAGCAAGGTATTGCCGACTGGCAAGCGCTGCAGATTCAGCAGTTGCGTCAGCTGGTCGCCCGCCTGCATCACCATGGTCAGGCCTCGCGCAGCCTGGCGCGGCTGCTGTCCGCTGTACGCGGCCTGTACCGTTACCTGAACCGCGAAGGCCTGTGCCAGCACGACCCTGCCGCCGGGTTGAGCGCCCCCAAGGGCGAGCGCAAGCTACCCAAGGTGCTGGACACCGACCGTGCGCTGCAGCTACTCGATGGCGGCGTGGACGACGACTTCATTGCCCGCCGTGACCAGGCCATGCTGGAGCTGTTCTATTCCTCGGGCCTGCGCCTGTCTGAGCTGAGCAACCTCGACCTGGATCACCTGGACCTTGCCGCCGGCCTGGTGCAGGTACTGGGCAAAGGCGGCAAGGCGCGGGTGCTACCGGTCGGCCGCAAGGCCCGCGAAGCGCTGAAGGAATGGTACCGCCTGCGCGGCATCGGCAACCCGCGCGACCGCGCCGTGTTCATCACCCGCCAGGGCAACCGCATCAGCCCCCGTACCGTACAGCAGCGGGTCAAGGCCGTGGGTGAACGTGAACTGGGCCAACACCTGCACCCGCACATGCTCCGCCATTCCTTCGCCAGCCATGTGCTGGAATCGTCCCAGGACCTGCGCGCAGTGCAAGAGATGCTCGGCCATGCCGACATCAGCACCACGCAAATCTATACCCATCTGGACTTCCAGCACCTGGCGGCGGTGTACGACAGCGCCCACCCCCGGGCCAAACGCAGCAAAGGCACAGACTCATGAGCATCAAGCTGATCACCTTCGACCTCGACGACACCCTGTGGGACACCGCGCCAGTGATTGCCAGTGCGGAAGTCGTGCTGCGCGACTGGCTCGAAGCCAACGCCCCCCTCCTGGGCGGGGTGCCGGTGGAACACCTGTTCGCCATCCGCGAACGCCTGGTGCAGGCCGAGCCCGGCCTGAAGCACCGCATCAGTGCCCTGCGCCGGCGGGTACTGTTCCATGCCCTGGAAGAAGTCGGCTACAGCGAGAAACACGCACAGGACCTGGCCAATGAAGGCTTCGAGGTGTTCCTGCATGCTCGCCACCAGGTGCAGATCTTCCCCGAGGTGCAGCCAATGCTGGAGATCCTGCGGCATCAGTACACCCTGGGCGTTGTCACCAATGGCAATGCCGACGTCAGCCGGCTGGGGCTGGCGGATTACTTCCGCTTCGCCCTGTGTGCCGAGGACCTGGGCATTGGCAAGCCGGACCCGGCGCCGTTTTTGGAGGCCTTGCGGCGTGGCGAGGTGGACGCCGGTGCGGCGGTGCACATTGGTGATCACCCGGCTGACGACATTGCCGGTGCCCAGCGCGCCGGGCTGCGCGCGGTGTGGTTCAACCCGCAGGGCAAGGCCTGGGCGGGCGAGCAGGCCCCGGATGCCGAGATCCGGCGCCTGTCGCAGCTGCCCGACGTGCTCGCACGCTGGCGCTGACAGGGGCCGCTTTGCGGCCCATTCGCGGGCACGCCCGCTCCCACAGGGACCGTGCAGGTCCCAAGACCTGTGGTGAACCTGTGGGCGCGGGCGTGCCCGCGAAGAGGCCGGCACAGGCACAAAAAAGCCCGCAGCGACGGCGGGCTTCTTGACGATCAGCCACTCAGATAGGACGGCTGCCGTACTTGTTGTCCGGCTTCTTGGGCGGGTCGGCGACCACGTTGGCCTCGACTTCCTGCACCTTGCCACCGCGCGACAGAAATTCTTCCATCGCCTTGGCCAGTGCATCACGCTCTTTCTGCTTGGCTTCCATGCTCGGCATCTCGTCTACCGAGACTGCCGCCTTGGATTTGCCCTTGGCAGCGGGTGCCGGGCTGCTGTCGTCATCGCCAGCGTCTTCGACGCCGTCATCAGCCGCCGCTTCGAGGCCTTCATCGCCCTCGTCTTCGTCACCTACTTCGAGGTCATCATTTTCCAGATCGTCGTCGCTCATGTTCTACCTCATGACTTGCGAAAAGCAGGTTAGTTATAGACCAGTGCAGCCGTAGACCGGCAGCTACCAGTGAAAATTCAACTGGCCGTGGGTTAGGCCACTGCCCTTGGGGCCGGCGCTCCTGATGGGAGGCGGTACCCAGCAGGCCCTGCTCCTGGCAGAACCTGACAAATCCATTAGCCCCTGCTGGCCACTCGCTATTGGCAAGCCTAGCAAAGGCTGGTTGAAGTGCGCGGACTGCTCGTCAAACACCCTTCGGCGCGCATTCTAGCGCGCCGGTAGAAAAAGCAAAGCACCATAAATGCCCTACGACTTGTAAGTTTTTTGCCTACGTCGCGAACGTGCCGAATAAACCGTTTGCCGAGCGGGAAATGTTAAAAATCTGGCAAAAAAATGCCCGGCAAGCCGGGCAAGTTTTTACCGCGTCGCAGTTACAGGTTGTAGCCGCGCTCGTTGTGCTGAGCCAGGTCGAGACCGACCGACTCTTCTTCTTCGTTGACCCGCAGGCCCATCACCAGGTCCAGCACCTTGAGAATCACGTAGGTGACGATGGCGGTGTAGACCACGGTAAAGATCACGCCTTTGGCCTGTACCCAGACCTGCATGCCGATGTCGGTGACAGTACCGAAGCCGCCCAGTGCCGGGGCTGCGAACACGCCGGTGAGGACGGCACCGATGATGCCGCCCACACCGTGAACACCGAAGGCGTCCAGCGAGTCGTCATAGCCCAGCTTGCGCTTGAGGGTGGTGGCGCAGAAGTAGCAGATCACACCCGAAGCCAGGCCGATTACCAGGGCACCCATGGGGCCCACGGTACCCGCGGCCGGGGTGATGGCGACCAGGCCGGCAACCACACCCGAAGCGATGCCCAGGGCGCTCGGCTTGCCGTGGCCGATCCACTCGGCGAACATCCAGCCCAGTGCCGCAGCGGCGGTGGCGATCTGGGTCACCAGCATGGCCATGCCGGCGGTGCCGTTGGCCGCTGCAGCAGAACCTGCGTTGAAGCCGAACCAGCCGATCCACAGCATGGCCGCGCCCATCAGGGTGTAGCCCAGATTGTGGGGCGCCATCGGGGTGGTCGGGTAGCCTTTGCGCTTGCCCAGTACCAGGCAGCAGACCAGGCCGGCGATACCTGCGTTGATGTGCACCACGGTGCCGCCAGCGAAGTCCAGTACGCCCCAGTCCCACATCAGTGCACCGTCACCGCTCCACACCATGTGCGCGATTGGCGCGTATACCAGGGTGAACCAGATACCCATGAACACCAGCATCGCGGAGAACTTCATGCGCTCGGCGAAGGCACCGACGATCAGCGCCGGGGTGATGATGGCGAAGGTCATCTGGAAGGTGATGAACACCGCTTCAGGGAACAGCGCAGTGGCCGAAGTCAGGCTCTCGGGCGTGACACCGCTGAGGAAGGCCTTGGAGAAGCCGCCAACGAACGAATTGAAATTGAGTACGCCTTTTTCCATACCGGCGGTATCGAAGGCCATGCTATAGCCGTAGACGACCCAGAGAATGCTCATCAGGCCGGTGATTGCAAAGCACTGCATCATCACCGACAGCACGTTCTTGGAACGCACCATGCCGCCATAGAACAGGGCCAGGCCCGGAATGGTCATGAACAGCACCAGCGCCGTCGCGGTCAGCATCCAGGCGGTGTCGCCGGAGTTCAGCGCTGGGGCAGCTTCCTCTGCCAGGGCGAGCCCGGGGGTTACGAGGGACAATAGGGCTCCTAGCCCTGCGATCTTACGCAGAGTCATGTTGTTTTCTCCTGGGGCTTTGGGTTTGGTGAGGCTTTGTTGTTGCTTAGATCGCGTCGGTATCGGTTTCGCCGGTACGGATACGGATCGCCTGCTCCAGATTCACCACGAAAATCTTGCCGTCACCGATCTTGCCGGTGTTGGCTGCCTTGGTGATGGCTTCGATTACCCGATCAAGGTCCTTGTCATCGATGGCGACATCGATCTTCACCTTGGGCAGGAAATCGACCACATACTCAGCACCGCGGTACAGCTCGGTGTGGCCCTTCTGGCGACCGAAACCTTTGACTTCGGTGACGGTGATACCCTGCACGCCGATTTCCGACAGTGACTCGCGCACGTCGTCCAGCTTGAACGGCTTGATGATGGCTGTGACTAGCTTCATGAAACTCTCTCCCGATTTGGTGGACTTGCCCCAGGAAAACAAACCCGTCTCAAGTCTAAGCGCAGCGGTTGGCTTTGTAACGCGTCGTCGGCATCCGGCTCCGCGTGCGCACTCCCTGGTCACAAGGAACTGCATCAGTGCATGGCTCGAACTGGTCTTTGCAGAAACCTTGCCAGTTCCGCCAAAGCCACGAAAAACAGCGAGTTATGTGATTTAGTCAGGATTGGCCAGTCGCCAGCATGCAGATCATGCACAGTTTCGGTGCGCGCAGGCGGGGGCTGCTGCTCGAAAAACGTGCAGTACCGCGCGAGCGTCTGTGAAAGAAAGGCCCATGTGCGTGCGTGCTACACTGCTGGCCATTTCTCAGTTTCAATGGAAAGCCCCATGCTCGCGCCCAAAGCCCTTCTCGATGCCCTGAGCGACCAGGCCTCGCGTCTGTTCAGCAGCGATACCGCACAGCCTCGCGCCGAACTGGAAAGCCAGTTCAAAGTGCTGATGCAAGGGGCGTTCAGCAAACTGGACCTGGTCAGCCGTGACGAATTCGACAGCCAGATGGTCGTGCTGGCGCGCACCCGTGCACGCCTTGAGGCCCTGGAGCAACAGGTAGCAGAGCTGGAAGCGCGGCTGGCCCCTACTGCCCAGCAGGACTGAACCAGCCCTGCTGCTGCCACACGTCAGGCGGAAACCCGCAGGGCGTTCAGCTTAGGCGGCCTGGGCGGTAGCTCACTGGCATGCAGGGTGCCGCGCAACAGCGCTGCACCACATTGGGTGAACAGTGTTTTCACCCGGTTGTGCGAGTTGAGTATCTGGGCCTGGATACGCGCGATGGTGGCGTCTGCCGGCTGCAAGCTGGCCGCACGGTTGGCCCATTCGATGGCGGCAAAGCGGCTTTGCTTGCGGGTGCCGCGCCCCTGCATCCAGGCCAGCCCCAGCTCGACACTGGCGCGTGCGGCAACTCCCAGGTCAGGGTGCTCGACCAGGCTCAACAGGTACGCCACAGCCTCGGCCCGCTCCCGAGAGTTGCCGAACTGGCGCAACAGGATGCCCAGATGCAAACGCGCGCGGGCATTGGTTTGGGCATCGCCCAGCGCGTCCACCAGCAGGTGCCTGACGGCCAGCATGGCGCTGCGCTCGCTGAGGTCCTCGCCACCCTTCATGCGCAGGCACGCCAGCTTGTATTTGGCCCGGCGGCTGCCCGCTGCCACTGCGCGCCGTAGCCAATGTTCAGCGGCCTGGCGATCAATGTACTCCTGCGGGGTATTCGCCTGGCCACCACAGTACAAGTCATACAAGCCAAGGGCTGCCCCCGGCAGGTTCAGTTCGGCACAACGCTCATACAGGTAGACGGCCACTTCATGGCGGTTGGCAGCCAACAGCAGGCGCGCCGCCGCAAGCACCGTGAACCCCGGCGCATGGCCTGCCAGCTGGCGTTTCACCGCCCGCTGCGACCATGCCCGGGCCTGCTCGGCCGAGCGTGGCAGCCCCCACAGACCAAAGCAGTGCCCTGCGGCGCGCAAGGCACAGGCGCCCGCATGGCAGCGCCCGTCGCACAGGCGCTCGAGGGCGCGGCGCAGCAACTGCTGCTCATCCGCCAGGCCGTCGCGCAGTATCAGCTCGGCCAGGCAACGGAACGGCTCGCCCATGGCCCCGATCGCTCCATGATCGGCATTGCATGCCAGGCTTGCGGCAAAGTCGCCAATCGCGCCGGCCTGATCGTGCAATGCAGTACAGCGCAACGCCCCCCGCCAGGCCAGCAGTACTGCGCGCTCCCTTGGCCTCAGCGGGCGCTGTGCCCAGGCGTCGAACAACTGCTGCCAGGTGGCCACGGCCTGCAACTGGTCGGCAGCCGGCAACAGTAGCTGTTCTTCGACGGCCATCCAGCGCAAGGCGTTACGCAGGCGCTCGTCCCAACTGGCGCACAACGGGCCGCTGGCCAACAGTTCAAGCGCATCGGCACCGGCGCCCGACCGCGGCAACCGGTAGATAGCCAGGGCCTGGATGGCTTCGAAGCAACCGGGGCGCAGGTCCAGTGCGTGGCGGAGCCAGTAGTAACGCGGGTCCTGGGTGTCCTGGTAGGTCCGCTTGGCCAGGCACGCGGGCAAGCTGCTTGGCAGTTCCGCCAGCGGTTGCACCCCATGCCTGACCAACAGCGGCGCGGCGGCTTCCTGCACCTCCACGTCGGCATGGGCACTGGGCCGATAGCGCGCAGGCCGCCCGTTGAACAACTCGGCCAACCAGCCAGGCTCGCGCAACTGCGCACTGACGCGCAGCATACCGATGGCCGCTGCCAGCGGTTGCGCCGAACGCTCCAGGGCCTGCAGCAGGTGCGCAGTCGCGGTTTCGCATATCTGCCCTACGGCCAGCACACGCGCAGCGTTGGGTTGGCCATCAGCCTGTACCCGGCAAGCGCGGTGGAAGCAGTGCATGCCCATTACCACGTGCGGGTGGTAAGCCTTGGGGCAGGCATCGACCCAGGCTTTGAGCACCTGGCTCGGGGCTTTGTCGCCCTGGTTGTCGAGGTCGGCGAACATGTGGCCTTCCAGGGCCGCCAGGTAGGCCGGAAACTCGCCGGGCGGCGCCTGATACCACTGCGCCTCGAGGCGGTCGAAAAAACGGGTAAGTTCAACGAATGCGCGGGCCTGCACCAGTTCGCGGATTACCTGGTGAGTGTGGGTGAGCGTTTGCACGGAGCAATTCCTCAAGTCCATTTGGAAGAAGGGACAGTGCCATTCCATGGCAACTGCAGTTGCCCAACAACACTAAGCCATACCCGGCCCCTGCGCAAAGAATATTGGATCCACCTTTTGCTCAGAGGTGTAAAAATCCGCGATGAATCCCTGCCCGGAAAAACCACGATGCACACTTCTTGCGCCGGCAGTAGGAGCGCTGGCTATCCTGTGCGCTACCGCAGGAAGCGGCCTTCACCCGCGACAACGGAGCGTCCATGTCCCTAGCCCTCGTCCATAGCCGCGCCCAGGTGGGCGTACAGGCACCGGCGGTCAGCGTCGAAACGCACCTGACCAATGGCTTGCCGCACCTCACCTTGGTCGGCCTACCGGAAACCACCGTCAAGGAAAGCAAAGACCGGGTACGCAGCGCCATCGTCAATTCCGGGTTGAACTACCCACAACGGCGCATCACCCAGAACCTGGCCCCCGCCGACCTGCCCAAGGATGGCGGGCGCTACGACCTGGCCATTGCCTTGGGCATCCTCGCCGCCGACGGTCAACTGCCAACCGCGGCCCTTGCCGAGCTTGAATGCCTGGGCGAACTGGCACTGTCTGGCACGTTGCGCCCGGTGCAGGGGGTATTGCCGGCGGCACTCGCGGCCCGCGAAGCAGGCCGGGCGCTGGTGGTGCCACGGGAAAACGCCGAGGAGGCCAGCCTGGCCAGCGGCCTGGCGGTGTATGCCGTGGGGCACTTGCTGGAGCTGGTTGCCCACCTCAACGGCCAGGTGCCCCTGGCGCCCTATGCGGCCAACGGTTTGATCCTGCAGCAACGGCCGTACCCGGACCTGAGCGAGGTGCAAGGGCAACTGGCAGCCAAGCGCGCCTTGCTGCTGGCAGCCGCCGGGGCGCACAACCTGTTGTTCACCGGCCCGCCCGGCACCGGCAAGACCTTGCTCGCCAGCCGGCTGCCCGGGCTGCTGCCGCCGCTGGACGAGCACGAGGCGCTGGAAGTGGCGGCGATCCAGTCGGTCAGCGGCCATGCACCGCTGAGCAACTGGCCGCAGCGCCCCTTTCGCCACCCACACCACTCCGCCTCTGGCCCGGCACTGGTGGGGGGCAGCAGCCGGCCGCAACCTGGCGAAATCACCCTCGCCCACCACGGTGTGCTGTTCCTTGACGAGCTACCGGAATTCGAGCGCCGCGTGCTGGAGGTGTTACGCGAGCCATTGGAGTCCGGTGAAATCGTGATTGCCCGGGCCCGCGACAAGGTACGCTTTCCCGCGCGCTTTCAGCTGGTGGCGGCCATGAACCCCTGCCCGTGCGGCTATCTCGGCGACCCAACCGGCCGTTGCCGCTGCAGCACCGAGCAGATCGCCCGCTACCGCAACAAACTGTCCGGGCCACTGCTGGACCGCATCGACCTGCACCTGACCGTGGCCCGCGAAAGCACCACGCTGAACAACCAGCCTAGCGGTGAAACCAGTGCCGCTGTGGCTGTGAAAGTGGCACAGGCCCGAGCGCTGCAACACGGGCGTCAGGCCTGCGCGAATGCCTTCCTCGATCTCGAAGGTTTACGCCGGCATTGTGCCTTGAAAGCCGCCGACCAGGTCTGGCTTGAAAATGCCTGCGAGCGGCTGACGTTATCGCTGCGCGCGGCACACCGGTTGTTGAAGGTAGCGCGAACGCTGGCGGACCTGGAGGGGTGCGAGACCATTGGCCGGGCGCATCTGGCCGAGGCCCTGCAGTATCGGCCGGGGAGCAGTTAGGTTGCGCAGTGGCCTTGCAGGCAAGGGCCTGCACCACCCCTTGGTTTACTGGCGGCCAGCCAATGCCCGTTCAACCACCGCCAGCAATACCTCTTCAGAAAACGGCTTGCCCAGGCACTCCAGCGCCCCCAGCCGCGTCGCCGCGTGCATGGCGGCATCATCCCAATGCGCCGACATGCAGATCACCACTATCGGCCATTGCCGAAGCGCCAGCTCACGCTGCACGTGCAGCCCGCTCATGCCGGGCATCTTCAGATCGAGCAGCACGCAACCGGCCTGCCCTGCCCGCTCAGACGCCAGGAACGGGGCACCGCCGGCGAAGGTCAGGGTCTCGAACCCGGCTGAACGCAGCAGGTTGGCCAGGCTCTTGCGCACCGAAGCATCGTCATCGACGATGCATACCCATCTGCTCATGCGCCGCCCATGCCCTCCTGCTGTGTGCCGAGCACGTTGTGCATGGCCACTAACTCCACCAATGAGCGCGACTGCATCTTGTTCATGATGCTCTTCTTGTGCACCTTGGTGGTCACCTCACTGGTGCCGATCTGCCTGGCGATCTGCTTGTGCGACAGGCCGTCGACCACCAGCGAGAACACCTGGCGCTCACGCGGGGTCAGGCGCTGGTACTTTTCCGCCACGAGCCGGGCATGGCGCCACTTGCGCCCTTCGGCCACGGCACGCACCCGCAGCGTACCCAGCAGGGCCAGCAACTGCTGCTCGTCAAAAGGCTTGGTGAGGAACTCCACGGCACCTGCGCGCATCGCCTGCACGGTCATCGCAATGGTGCCAAAGCCGGTCATGAACACGATCGGCCAGGGCAGCGCCAGCTGGCGCAGCGTTTCCTGCACTTGCAAGCCGGTGATATCGGGCAGGTGCATGTCGAGCAACAGGCAGGCGTAAGGGGTTTCCAGCCGGGCTTCAAACAGCGCCTCGGCACTGGCGAACAGATGATGGGGTATGCCCTGCGAGCGCAGCAGCCGGCCGAGCGCCGTGCGTACCGATGGGTCGTCATCAACCACCAGCACTGGCACATCCGCACTTTCGCCGGATGGCTCCAGAGTGTCGGCGCCTGCGCACAACGGCAAAGCCCCCAATGCCCGGCCTGGGGCCGCGAAGCTGATCTCGGCCGCCAACCGGTAGCCACGCCGAGGTACGGTCTGAATCAGCCCACGGTCGCCAAATGCCTTGCGCAGCAACGACACCTGGACCTGCAGGTTGTTGTCCTCGACCACGGTGCCGGCCCACACCTGGCTGAACAATTCTTCCTTGTCGACCACCCGGCCCTTGGCCCTGATCAGTGTGGCCAGCACCTCGAACGCGCGCCCGCCCAGCAGCATGGGCTTACCGTCGAGCAACACTTCGCGGCGCTCCAGGGACACCAGGGCATTGCCTATTCGGATCATGGCTTCCTCGCACGGGCACGGGCATTCGCGCAGCCACGAACAGCGTAGGCCAGCGGATGCGGTGGAACAATTATCCCGAGGGATAGGGTGTTCAAGGCACTATACAAGCGCCCGGAAAAGGCCAGGGGACGATAACGGACAACAGCGTGCCCGTTCCTGCCAAGCGGGCTGCAACCCGCATTCCCCATGGCCTGGCTGCGTATACTCACGTCTCGGGATGTCGCCAGCAGGGGGGTGTTTCATGCGCGATGAACGCCTTGCTCACAGGCCCATCGATTACGACCAGACAGTCGACGAAAGCTGGCTCAACAACTGCGACATCACAGCGTTGGGCCAGGATGGCGAGCTCAGTTGCTTCCGCCTGTGCGACCCCACCAGCGGGCAAGCCTGGCTCGCCATGCGAGCACCGCTCGAAGCGCCCGCCGCCTGTCAGCGCCTGGAGCGCGACTACCGGCTGAAACTGGACCCACAGTGGGCAGTGGTGCCGTGCGCGTTCGTGCGTTCCCCCGAAGGCCCACTGCTGGTGTACCCGGCCGGTCACTCCATCGCCGACCTGCTCAGCGAAGGCCGGCTGGCGCTGGAGCCGTTCCTGGAGATTGCGCTGAACGCCGCCACTGCCTTGGCCCAGGCCCACCAAAGCCATGTACTGCACGGCGCCCTGCAGCCAGCCCATGTGCATGTGCAGGACAACTTGCAGGTGCGGCTGGGCGGGTTCCGTGCAACACCTGCGCATCCGCTCGGCGAGCAAGGCATGCCGCTCGGCAACTGGACCTACCTGGCGCCCGAGCAAGTCTGCCCGCACGGCAGCAACAACGACCTGCGCAGTGACATCTATGCCCTGGGGGCGATCCTGTACCAGCTACTGCTCGGTGAGTTGCCACTGACCGGGCGCGATACCCAGCACTGGCGTCAGCTGCATGCGGGGGTACAACCCAAGACCGCCTGCGAAGTCGACAACCGCGTGCCGCAGCCGCTGAGCAGCGTGCTGGCCAAGGCCCTGGCCAAGGAACCGGACGCACGCTACCAGAGCGCATACGCCCTGGCCGTGGACCTGGGCTACTGCCACCGGCAATGGGCTGCCAGCAAACACATGGCGGCCTTTGAACCAGGTTGCGCCGACCCGGTCGCCGCCCATGGCAGCCGCTTGTATGGCCGCGATGCCGAACAGCAGGCCATTGCGCTGCTGCTCAAGGGGTTGCGCCGCGACAGCACGCCGCAAGTGCTGCATATTCAAGGCGCCGCAGGCATGGGCAAGTCGAGCCTGGTGGCCACTGCACTCAAGGCCAATGCTCAAGGGTACTGGGCGGTCGGCAAGTGCAACAGCGTGTCGCAGGCTGCGCCCTACGCGCCCTGGGTGGAAATCCTCGGCGCCCTGACCACCCAGTTGCTGGCCAAGGACAGCCACGAACTCGACGCCCTGCGCCACGACATCCTGCGCCGCATCCAAGGCCACGGCCGGCTGCTGGGCAAGCTGGCGCCAGACCTGCAGCTAGTGCTCGGCGCGTTGCCGCCACTGCCAGGCAAACTTACCCCCATGGCGCTGCAGAAGGAGCTGCGGGCCGTGGTCGAATTCCTTGCAGTATTCAGCCGCCCCGGCCTGCCACTGGTGCTGTTCATCGACGACATCCAGTGGGTCGATGAGGCCTCGCGCCAGCTCCTGGCGCAACTGCTGGCAAACGCGCCCGGCAACCTGCTGCTGATCTTTGCCCAACGCAGCGACACCGGCACTACCCAAGGCCCGGCCAGCGTCCCCCACACACTGCGCAGCACCACCCTGAACCTGCGCCCGCTGGCCGTTGGCGCGGTGGCCGAGTTGATCGCCGAGCGCTACCACGTGGATGCCGAAGCCGCCTTGGCACTGGCTGCACAGGTACATGAGAAGACCGCAGGCAACCCGTTCTTCATCCACCAGATCCTGCGCGCCATGGTCGAAGACCAGTTGTTCTTCTTCGATACCCAGGCCATGCGTTGGTCGTGGTGCCCACAGGCCGTGGCCCGTCACCGTTACGCCGACAATGTCGCCGAGCTGATGATCCACCGCCTGGCGCGCCTGCCCGCGCCACAGCGCGACGTACTGCGCATCGCCAGCGCCGCAGGCAGCCGCTGCGACAATGGCGTATTGCAGCGGGTGCTGGGGCGGGCGCCAGGCACTGCGGTGCAGGCCCTGATTGCCGCGGGCTTCCTGCTGTCGAGCCAGAGCGGCCTGGGCTTCGTGCATGACCGCGTGCAGGAAGCGGCGTATCAACTCACGCCAGGGCACGAGCGCGAAGCGCTGCATGCGCGCATTGCCGTGGCCATGCTCGGGGCTTGGCCAGACCGCTTGCAGGCGCTGCTGTTCGAGATTGCCCATCAGCTGCAACGCGCCAGCCCGTGCGGGTTTGCCGCAAATGACTGCGCAACCTTCCTGCAGCTTACGTACGAAGCGGCACAGCGGGCGCGTGACAGCCGCGCCTATGAGCAGGCCGCCGGCTACCTGCACACGGCACAACAGCTGCTCGAAGCCTGCAGTACGCTGGAAAGCCGCGCCACGCTTGGCTTTGCCATTGCCAGCATGGCAACGGAGTGCGACTTGCAACTGTCGCGCACGGTCGCCGCCCAGGCCCGCCTGGCTGAATGCCGCCAGCGTGCCGGCTCGACGCTGGAGCGGGCCAGGGTGTGCCAGTTGCAGGCACGCCTGGAGACCTTGCAGGGTAACTGCCAGGCTGCCATCGCCAGCGCGCTTGGCGGCCTGCGGATGCTGGGTATCGAACTCGCGCCGGGCCTTGACCCACACCAGGTGCAAGCCAGCCATGCCCGTGTGCAAAGCCTGATCGAGCAGAAAGGCCTCCACTGCCTGGAGTCGCTGCCACGCACCGACTCGCAAGAGGTCGCACTGGCAGTAGGTTTGCTGGCGACCCTGTCGTCATCCTTCCTGGTGCAGGACGACCTGTGTTTCCTGCACCTGGCCAAGCTCACGGAGCTGGCGTTGCTGCATGGCGTAGCGCCAGGGAGCACCTACGGCCTGGCCTGGTACGGGGTGATGTGCGCCGAGCGTTTTGGTGCCTATCACGATGGCCATAGCTGCTGCCTGGCGGCGCTCAAGCTGATCGAGCGCCACGGCCTGGAGGCCGACCTGAGCAGCGCGCTGCTCGCTCTGGACCAGCTCAGTGCCTGGACGTCACCCATGGAGCTGGCCCGCCGCACCGCCCTGGAGGCCGTCGATTCGGCGCACCTGAGCGGCGACCTGGCCATGAGCTGCCATGCCTGCAACCACTTGGTTTCCGACTCGCTGATCATGGGCCGCTACCTGCCGGAAGTGGCCGAGGAAGTCGCCCAGGGCCTGGCCACCGCGCGCCGGCATGGCTACCTGGAGGTGGCGCAGACCCTGCTGGCCCAGCAAGCGTTCGTCGCCGCCCTCAGCGGCACCCCCGGCACGACCGCAACCGCACCCTCGAACTCGCCCATTACACGGTTCTTCGAGTACCTGTTCGCCGGCATGAGCGCCTTCTACCTGGGCAACCATACGCAGGCCATGGCCAACCTGGCGCGGGCCGGCGACTACGCCTGGGCCGCGCCGGCCCACATCAACCTGGCCGACTATCACCTGTTCCGTGGCTTGCTCCTGGGCAGCCCGGAGGCCCCCGGCCGCCTTGCCGACAAGCTGCACGCACTACAGGCATTGCGTGAGCGCTTCGCTCACTGGGCAGGCTTCAACCCGGCCACGTTCCGCAACAAATTGCTGCTGATCGAAGGGGTGATCGCCAAGCTGGAGGGCGACGGGTTGGCCGCCATTCGTTGCTTCGACCAGGCCCAGATCGCCGCCACCGCTGCCGGCTTCATCCACGAACAGGCGCTGGCCCATGAGCAACTGGCGGAAGTGTGCATCCCCAGCGGCCTGATTTCCGGTGCCAACCTGCACCTGCGCGTCGCTCGCGATTGTTTCCATATCTGGGGCGCAACCGGCAAGGTGCAGCAACTCGAGACCCTGCATCCGTTCCTGCGCACCCAGCCGATCCAGGAAACCCAGCGTGCCACGCAGCAGGCCAGGCTGGACCTTGAGGCCGGTATCGAAGCGGCGCGAGCGCTGTCCGAGGAGGTGCTGCTGGAAGGCCTGATCGAAACCCTGATGGGCCACCTGACCGAGCACTCCGGCGCCGACCACGGTGCGCTGCTGATCGTCAGCGGTGCCGAATTCCAGATGGCCGCCCTCGCCTACATCGACGATGCCGGGCTGCACGTGAACATGGACAATTGCCAGAAATTCATGACCCAGGCGCCGTTGTCGGTCATCAACACCACCATGCGTACGCGCAAGCCGCTGGTGCTGAGTGATGCGCAAAGCGATTGCCCCGAAGCCTTTCGCCAGGACCTGCAGGCACGTGGCGCCCGCTCGGTACTGTGCCTGCCCCTGGTGATCCAGGGGGTGCTGATCGGCCTGGTGTACCTGGAAAACCGCCTGGTACCCGGCCTGTTCGGCAGCCAGCGCCTGGCCATGCTGGAGATCCTGGCGGCGCAGGCCGCGGTGTCACTGCAAACGGCCAAGTTCTACACGCGCCTGGCCGAAGACAACCAGAGCCGGGCGCAGATAGAGGCGGAACGGCGTCATTCTCGCGCAGAGCTTGCGCGCACTGCCCACCTGCAAGTCATGAACGAACTGTCGGCCTCGATTGCCCACGAAATAAGCCAGCCGTTGCTGGGTATCGCTGCCAATGCCGCCGCCAGCCTGCGCTGGCTGAAGCGTGCAAAGCCCGACCTGGAAGAAGCGATGGCCGGGCTGGAGGACATCCGCAACGACAGCGAGCGTGCTGCCAACATCCTGCGGGCGTTGCGCTCGCTGGCCAAGCAGGCACCGCTGCAGCGCCAGGCGGTGAAGCTGGACGCGGTGATCCGCGAGGTGGTGCGCCTGACCTCGACCGATGCCGCCAAGGGCGCAGTGCAGGTGCAAACGCACTTGCACGCGGGGGTCAGCGTGGTGGCCGACCCAGTGCAGTTGCAACAGCTGATGTTCAACCTGATCACCAATGGCCTGGAGGCACTGGCGGGGTACCGTGCCGATGGCGTGCTGCGCATTGCCTCGGCGGTAGTTGCGGGGCAGGTAGAGATCTGTGTGGACGACAACGGGCCGGGCATTGCGGTTGAAGAACGCGAGCGCGTGTTCGATGCGTTCTACACCACCAAGGGCAGCGGCATGGGCATGGGGCTGGCGATCTGCAATTCGGTGGTGCAGGCCCACGGCGGCCAGTTGCAGGCGCTGGTGTCGGAGCTGGGCGGCTGCCGGATTCGCTTCACCCTGCCGGTCAGTGACCGCTAGCCTGTGCCGGCCTGTTCACGGTGCACCCGCACCTGCGCATACCACGCTGCAGGAACGGGTGTACCCGCTGCAAGGCCGGTTCAGGGCTGAATCAGCGCGACGTCAGCGCCGCATAGCTGTTCATCAGGTTGCGATAGTTGGGTATGCGCTGCGACAGCAGGTTGCCCAGCCCTTCGATGTCGTTGCGCCAGTCACGGTGCAGCTCACAGGCCACCGAGAACCAGTTCATCATCTGCGCGCCCGCCTGGGTCATGCGCACCCACGCTGCCTGCTGCACGGTTGGGTTGAAGGTGCCCGAGGCATCGGTGACCACGAACACCTCGAAACCTTCCGCCAGCGCCGACAGGGTCGGGAAGGCCACGCACACGTCGGTGACCACGCCGGCAATGATCAATTGCTTGCGCCCGGTCGCCTTGATCGCCTTGACGAAATCCTCGTTGTCCCAGGCATTGATCTGGCCTGGGCGGGCAATGTAGGGCGCGTCCGGGAACATGGCCTTGAGCTCCGGCACCAGCGGGCCGTTCGGGCCTTGCTCGAAACTGGTGGTGAGGATGGTCGGCAGGCCGAAGAACTTGGCCAGGTCACCCAGGGCCAGCACGTTGTTCTTGAACTCGTTGGGGGCGAAGTCCTGCACCAGCGAGATCAGGCCGGTCTGGTGGTCCACCAGCAGTACCACGGCGTCGTCTTTGTTCAGGCGCTTGTAATCGGGTTGGCTCATGGGGGTGACTCCTCGGTTGGAAAAGCGGCGCGGTACTACCCGCAGGGGGCTATACCCGTGAATAGCTCCGGCTTAAGAATAGGCCTGGGCCTGGCGCCACGCATTCGGCGGCTGGCCGACCAGGCGGCTGAAGGCACGCGTGAAGTGGGCTTGGTCACAGAACCCGCATTCCAGGCTCACGTGGGTAATGGGCGCCTCGGTGGCAAGCAGGCGCTTGGCCTTTTCCATGCGTGCCAGCAGGCGCCAGGCCTGGGGCGAAAGCCCGGTATTGACCTTGAAAGCTCGGGAGAAATGGCTGCGTGTGAGGTTGCACAGGCCGGCGATCTCGATGATCGACAGCGAGCTGCGCAGCATCAGTTCCTTGGCCAGGCGCAACCGCGCAGGCGTCAGGGCCCCAGGGGGTTGCAGCGGCATTTGAGGCGTCCCGTCGTGCATGGCGACTCTCCTGTTCAGTAGGGAAAGTCTCACCCCCGGCACATGACAAAGTCCTGAGTCAAAGCTGAATTGTTCTTAATTGTGCGGTGCTGGCCCTGGCGGGTTTGCCGCTACCATAAGATGCGTTTCATATTCAGTTACAGGCCGTCAGCCGCACCCAGGATTCAAGGTAGAAAAGCAATGCAGGAAAAAACCGCCCACCGCACCGTAGCCATGGTGCTGTTCAACGATGTGCTGTTGCTGGACGTGACGGGGCCTATGGATGCATTCGCCATCGCCAACCGTTTCCTGCCGGCCGAGCGGCGCTACCAGTTGCTCACCCTGGCCGAGGGGCAGGCGGCGGTGCGTGGCTCGTGCGGGCTGAAGGTGGTGGCCGACCTACGCCTGGAAGACCTGCCTGCCGCCGTGGATCTGCTGCTGGTGCCCGGTGGCCCTGGCGCCTACAACATCGCGCTGCCAGTGCTCGAGCGCTGGCTACCCCAGGCCGTGCGCAGTGCCAAGCGGTTCGGGGCGATTTGTACCGGGGTATTTTTGCTGGGCCGGGCCGGGCTGCTGGACGGCTACCGTTGCACCACCCACTGGAACTACGTGGAGCGCCTGGCGCAGGCGTTTCCCGCGGCCAAGGTGGAAACCGAGCAGATCTATGTCATCGATCGCTGCCTGATCACGTCTGGCGGCATCACGGCGGGCATTGACCTGGCACTGGCAGTTATCGCCGAAGACCACGGCAAGGCACTGGCCCTGGAAGTGGCCAAGGTGCTGCTGGTGGCGCGCCACCGGCAAGGAGGGCAAACGCCGTATGGGCCGCTGCTGGCGGCAGTGCCACGCGACGACTCGCCAGTGGCGAGGGTGCAGGCATACATCGTCGATCATATCGAGCAGGCCTTCACCGTGCAGAAAATGGCCGACCTGGTGGCCATGAGCGGGCGCAACTTTGCCCGCACGTTTCAGCGCGAGGTGGGGATTACGCCACTGCAATACCTGCAGAATGCGCGCATCGACCGCGCCCGCCAGTTGCTCGAATGCGGCGACCTGCCATTGAAGGTGGTGGCGGCGCAGTGCGGGTTTGGCAGTGACCGGCACATGCGCAAGGTGTTCTGCGAACGGATTGGCATGACGCCGGCGCAGTATCGGGCACAGTTTGGTGGGGCCTGAGTCAGTGTGTTTCCTGTGCGGGCCGCTTCGCGGGGAAACCCGCGCCCACAGGGGCTGCACCGGTTGTCTCATTTTTCAGGACAATCTTTCTCCCCGATGGCAGATTGTCTAACGCCACCCCGGCCCTCAGAATTGTCCGCCAACCTGTTCGAACGCTGCCCCGGCAGCTCATGGAGTACGAGCCCATGCCACATGAAGGCAGCCTTCTACAAACCGCGGTGATCTTTCTGCTCGCTGCCGTCCTTGCCGTGCCCTTGGCCAAGCGCCTACAACTAGGTGCCGTGCTTGGCTACCTGCTGGCCGGTGTGGTCATTGGCCCGCAGGCATTGGGTTTGATCCGCGATACCGAAAGCGTGGCGCACATTTCCGAGCTGGGCGTGGTGCTGCTGTTGTTCATCATCGGCCTGGAATTGTCACCCAAACGCCTGTGGCTGATGCGCAAGGCAGTGTTCGGCGTCGGTACCGCCCAAGTGGTGCTGACCGGCATGCTGATCGGCGCCATTGCCCTGTTCGGTTTCGGTCAGGCGCTACCTGCGGCCATCGTGCTCGGCCTTGGCCTGGCGCTGTCATCCACCGCCCTCGGCCTGCAAAGCCTGGCCGAAAGCAAGCAACTCAATGCCCCGCACGGCCGCTTGGCCTTCGCCATCCTGCTGTTCCAGGACATCGCCGCCATACCGCTGATCGCCCTGGTGCCGCTGCTGGCCGCCAGCGGGCCGGACACCAGCCACGGCGACAGCCTGCAACACGGCTTGCAGATCTTCGCCAGCATCGCCGTGGTGATCGTCGGCGGCCGCTACCTGCTGCGCCCGGTGTTCCGCACGGTGGCCCGCACCGGCCTGCCAGAGGTGTCTACCGCCACTGCGCTGCTGGTGGTGATCGGTACCGCCTGGTTGATGGAGGAAGCCGGCATTTCCATGGCGCTGGGTGCCTTCCTCGCCGGCTTGCTGCTGGCGGACTCGGAGTACCGCCATGAGCTGGAATCTCAGATCGAGCCTTTCAAGGGCCTGCTGCTGGGTTTGTTCTTCATCAGTGTCGGCATGGGTGCCAACCTGCGGCTGCTGCTGGAAATGCCGCTGGTGGTGCTGGGCCTGACCCTGCTGCTGGTGGCAGTGAAGCTGGTGCTGCTGGTTGGCGTTGGCCGCCTGGCCGGTGGCCTGAGCGGCGCCAGCGCGCTACGCCTGGGCATGGTGCTGGCGGCCGGCGGCGAGTTCGCTTTCGTGGTGTTCAAGCTGGGCAAGGACCAGGGCCTGTTCGACACCCAGACCTACGACCTGCTGCTGATGACCATCACCCTGTCGATGGCCATTACCCCGCTGCTGATGATTGCCTGCGCCCGCGCCCTCAAGCGGCCGCAACTTGCGCGTGAAGTGCCTGAGCAATACAAGCAGATACAGGCGGATACGCCTCGGGCGGTAATCGTCGGCATGGGGCGTATGGGTCAGATCGTTGCACGCATCCTGCGCGCGCAGAAGATCCCGTTCATTGCCCTGGAAACCTCGGTCGATGCCATCGAGATGACTCGTATGTTCGAGCAGGTGCCGGTGTTCTACGGCGACCCGCTGCGCCCGGAAGTGCTGCATGCCGCCAAGGTGGGTGAAGCGGAGTACTTCATCATCACCATCGATGACCCTGAAGCTGCCATTCACACAGCTGAGCGGGTGAAGCGCCTGTACCCGCACCTGAAAGTGCTGGCCCGTGCGCGCAACCGCCAGCATGTGCACAAGTTGGCGGATGTCGGTGCCGAGCCAATCCGCGAGACGTTCTATTCCAGCCTGGAGATGACCCGCCGCGCGCTGGTGGGGCTGGGTTTGAGCGATGAGCAGGCGGCGGACCGGATTGGACGGTTCACCCAGCATGACGAAGAAGTGCTGGTGGCCCAGGGGCAGGTCCGCGATGACCGGGCCAAGGTGATGCAAACGGCCAAGGAGGCGCGGGTTGAGTTGGAGCGGTTGTTTGATTCGGATGCGGACTGAACAATCAGGCAAATATCAACCGCTCTATCTTAGGATGCTCACGGTGGGCCGCTTGCCAAAGATCGTAGGCCGCCTGTTCGGCAAGGTACTGCCGGGCAGGACCGAGGCCAGCCAATTCAAGTCGATAAGCAAGATCGGCAGATATTGCGGCACGCCCATTGAGCACCGTGGATAACTGCCCCCGTGAGTAGCCCAGGTGACGAGCTAACTCAGAGACGTTCATTCCAATTGCGGGCAACACATCCTCTCGCAATGACTCCCCGGGATGGGGAGGATCAAACATAGGCATGGCTGAGGCCTCCTTAGTGGTAATCGAGATAGTCAACAAGCTCCACATCGGTACCAATGAAGCGAAACACGAGGCGCCAGTTACCCGAAACATTCACCGCCCAAAAGCTTTCCAGCTTTCCATGCAGGGGATGAAGACGATAACCAGGGCGATTCATATCTGAAGCCGTTTTTGCTACGTCAAGGGAAGCAAGCAAACGCCGCAAGCGATTGACATGATCCGCACGCACCCCAGATGTGTCACGTTGCTGATGGAGCAGCCTCAGGCCCTTGTGCCTGAAACTTCTGATCATTGAAGGGTTAGTGTAAGGTCATGCCTTACACCTTTCAAGCTGGCAGTGGAGCGGAACATAGGGTTACTCCTGAAGGATTTCCGGGTTGCCCAGTTTGCTCTCGACGTTCCTCAATGGCGCCGTCATGCCATCCTTTTTCACTGTCAGAAATTGCCCAAAGCGGAATGGGGCACTCGCCTATCTGGGGGCTCTGAACGCCCTCATCCTGTCTCCTGACGATCACCGGGTCGCTGTCGGTTCAGCGATCGGGTATGGAAACCCGGATGTGATAAAGGGCTGCCGTAATGGCAGTTGTGCGCGTGTAGCCGCGGGGCGCTTACGGCTGTGGCTACAAAGCCCTGGAACACCTGGGCGAAACCGGCAACAGCCTGTTCTGGGGCAACCTGAATGCAGTTGAAATGGCAGGAGGGTTGGTTGAAAGCATTGCTGGAGGGTATCGAGTCGCAGCCCGCAAGTTGAAGGGCATCACAGCCGCCATGAGCAGGCCGAGGTGCCTGGCCTGCTCAGCCTCAATATAGAAAACACCCTACACGGCGCGTCACCCCGCGTCTGATTGTTCGCCGCAACCCTTCTCTCTAGGCTCACTTCGCCGTCACCGCGTCAGCGGCACCTATCGCAGCCAGGTATCTCATTGAGCCCCAACCACCCAACCGCGAAAGTCGCCGAGAGCAAGCGCCAGAAAAATTGGGTTGACGAAAAGCTGCCCGACCTCAAAACGCTTGCGCGAACTACGCGCCCAGGCTATCGAATTACTAACAGCTGCCGAGTCACATGACGCCGCAGTCGAACTTGCTGCGCAACACTTGGGCTTAGGGACAAAAGATGCCAGCCGGGTAGTCATCAGGAGCCCGATGGGTGACATCCTGATTCAGCGTAGCTGCATCCATCACATCGTCGAGAAGCGACAGGATGCCCGGGAGCGCTATGTCAAAGTCGCCCTCGATACCCTGATCGGACCATTTGAAGTGTGGCAGGTGGCATATACCAATGACACAAACAGGCTGGCCTTCATAGGCGTGTATGAAACCAAGCGGCAGATGCTGGTGGTCGTAGTCCTCAACAAAGGCAAAATGCTGTGGAATTTCATGCAATGCGATGCGAAAGCGCTGAACAAACATCGCCACGGCAAGCTGCTGTACAAGCGGTACACATTCCTGTCAGGCAAAGAAAAGGGCCACTGTCACCAGTGGCCCTGTAAGCATGCTTGATATTCATATACACACCCTCAAGCCGGGGTGTGGAGGTCTCACCCGACGCTGATGATTCAGCCATCGGCGGGGTTCCTACGCCAACTGTTGCCGCTGAATGGCAGCTGGTTTCGCGCTCAACTGAAACGCTAACAAACACTTCTATATCAAGTCAACGATGGCGCTCAGTGGAGCCCTTCCACCAAGTTACTGGCTGTTACTTACCCGCAGTCAACGCGTTATAGCTGGTCATCAGGTTCCGATAATCCGGAATGTGGTTGGAGCACAGCGCCGCCAGCCCTTCCACATCATTGCGCCAGTCACGGTGCAGCTCACAGGCCACGCCAAACCAGGTCATCATCTGCGCACCGGCCTGGCTCATGCGGTCATGCGCCGCATCGCGGGTCATTTCGTTGAAGGTGCCGGAAGCATCAGTCACCACGAACACGTCAAACGCCTCTTCCAGCGCCGACAGCGCCGGGAATGCCACGCACACCTCGGTCACCACACCCGCAATGATCAGTTGCTTCTTGCCAGTCGCCTTCACCGCCTTGACGAAGTCTTCGTTGTCCCAGGCGTTGATCTGGCCGGGGCGAGCGATGTACGGCGCGTCCGGGAACAGCTCCTTCAGCTCGGGTACCAGCGGGCCGTTGGGGCCTTGTTCGAAGCTGGTGGTGAGGATGGTAGGCAGGTTGAAGAACTTCGCCAGGTCGGCCAGCGCCAGGACGTTGTTCTTGAACTTGTCCGGCTCGATGTCACGCACCAGCGACAGCAGGCCAGCCTGGTGGTCTACCAGCAGTACAGCGGCGTCGTCTTTGTTCAGGCGGTTGTAGGTGAATTTGCTCATGGTCTGCGCTCCAAAGGTTTATGAATTTTTCAGCTATTCGGGGTGTTTCGCGTTGATGGGCACAGATTAAAATCATCACCTTTGTGGCGGTAGTCAGCAGAATCTGGCTTTAGCGTTCCGTTTCGTGAACGATGGCTGTGTAGGGGCTGTGCTGGCCTTATCGCCGGCAAGCCAAACCCGGAGACCGATCATTGGAAGACCTCAACTCCCTCTACTACTTCACCCAGGTAGTCGAGCACGGTGGTTTCGCCCCGGCAGGCCGGGCGCTGGACATGCCCAAATCGAAGCTCAGCCGGCGCATCGCCGACCTGGAGGAGCGCCTGGGCGTGCGCCTGCTGCACCGCACCAGCCGCCATTGCTCGCTCACCGAGATCGGCCAGGCCTACTACAACCGCTGCCTGGCCATGCGCGTGGAGGCCGAGGGTGCGGCGGAGATCATCGAGCGCAACCGCAGCGAACCGCGCGGGCTGGTGCGCATCAGTTGCCCGACCACCCTGCTCAATTCCTGGGTCGGGCCGATGCTGACCCGCTACATGCTCAAGTACCCGCAGGTGGAGCAGTTCATCGAAAGTACCAACCGCCGCGTCGACCTGCTGCACGAGGGCTTCGACATCGCTTTGCGGGTGCGTTTTCCACCGTTGGAAAACACCGACATGGTGATGAAGGTGCTGAGCAACAGCACCCAGTGCCTGGTCGGCCAACCTCAATACCTGGAGCAGTTGCCCAAAGGTTTCGACCCGCAGTTGCTCAGCACGCTGCCCAGCCTGCACTGGGGCAGCGCCCAGCGCGAGTACCAGTGGGAGCTGTTTCGGGGTGAAGACAGCAGCCGCAGCATCGTCATACCGCACAAACCACGCATGGTGACCGACGACCTGTTTGCCTTGCGCCATTTCGTGGTGGCCGGGGTCGGCATTGCGCACTTGCCGCGGGTGGCGGTGCGCGAGGACCTGGCGGCGGGGCGGCTGGTGGAGCTGATTCCGGACTGGCACCCGCGCTGTGGCATCGTGCATGCCATATTCCCGTCGCGGCGTGGGTTGCTGCCTTCGGTGCGGGCGTTGATCGATCATCTGGCTGAGGAGTTTGCGATCAGCGACATGGCTTGAGTCCTGAGCTGGCTTCTTCGCGGGCATGCCCGCTCCTACAGGTACCGCACAGGGCTCAGACCCTGTGGGAGCGGGCGCGCCCGCGAAGAGGCCGGTACAGGCAAACCAAATCCCCCAGCACACCCTTACAAGACCCCTGGCCTATCCTTCACCCACACTCCCGGATCATCCGCCGGAGTCCCCCCCATGATCCGCGCCACCCACGGACCAGGCCGCGCCCTACTCGCCACCCTCGCCCTGTGCCCGGCACTCAGCCAGGCCGCTGAACCCGGCTGGGCGCTGCTCAGCCGCAATTACTTTCTGCACAGCGACTTTCGCTCACCTTCCGGCAGTGGCCAGAACTACCGCCAGGAGTGGGCCCAGGGCTTCATCGGCGAGGTCCGCTCGGGCTTCACCGAGGGCACGGTCGGGGTCGGTATCGACGCCCATGGCTTTCTCGGCCTCAAGCTCGACGGCGGTCGCGGCCACGCCGGCACCGGCCTGCTGCCACGCGACAGCGATGGCCGCGCCGAATCCGACTACTCCAGCGCCGGCGCCGCGCTAAAGCTGCGCCTGGGCAACACCCAGCTGCGCTACGGGGAAATGATGGTTGAAACCCCGGTGTTCGACACCGGCGACAAACGCCTGCACCCCGAATACGCCACCGGCTGGTTGGTCGAGAACAATGACCTGTCCGACTGGCGCCTGCAGGCCGGGCGTTTCACCGCCTTCAACAACCAGGACAACAGCTCGACCCACGACGACTTCAGCGGCTACGGCGCCACCACCCACAACCGCGCCATCAGCCTGGCAGGCGCCAGCTTCGCGCCATCTGGCCCGTTCGGCGGCGCGTTATATGCCGGGCAGTTGCAAGACACCTGGCGCCAGGCCTACCTCAACCTGAACCTGACCGAAGGCAACTGGCGCCTGGACGGCAACCTTTACCACACCCGTGACATCGGTAGCGCCAGCGCCGGTGCGATCGACACGCTCGCCTACAGCCTGCTGACCAAGTACCGTTTCGGTGCCCAGGCGCTGAGCCTGGCCTATCAGAAAGTCGAGGGCGACACTCCGTTCGACTTCGTCGGTGGCGACTCCATCTACCTGGCCAATTCGATCAAGTACGCCGACTTCAACGGCCCTGGCGAGCGCTCGTGGCAACTGCGCTACGACCTCGACTTCGCCACCCTGGGCGTGCCCGGCCTGAGCCTGATGGGCCGTTACGTCAGTGGCCGCAACATCGATGGCAGCCATGCCCCGGCAAACGGGGCTTATGTGAACCAGTACGGCAACGGCGGCAAGCACTGGGAGCGCGACATAGACCTGAAATACGTGGTGCAATCCGGTGCCGCCAAGGACCTGAGCCTGTCATTCTCCCACGTCAGCCACCGTGCCAACCAGGCCCAGGGCGGCGATGACATCGACCGCCTCTACCTGATCATCGAATACCCGCTCAAAGGTAGCTTCTAAAGTCGGGCTTTCAGCGCGACCCTTCGCGGGCGTGCCCGCGAAGGGCTGCAAAGCAGCCCCAGTAACGCTTGACTGACAGGCATTACCCGCGCGGCCCCTTCTTCTCGACATCACATCAGCTTAGAAAGCAAAGCACGAACAGCCCAGCGCCCCCCAGAACCCCTGGAAGTCATTGACCGGCACACTCGATTTGCGCGCCTTGTCATGGCTGTGCGCATGCACCCCGCACGGCCCCGAACACTGGTGCACGGCTGCCGCCAGCGACGGCGTACCCACGCGCCAGTGCCCCGGCACCTTGGCTACTGGAGACCACTCCGGCAGCACCGGCACCTGCGGTGGCCCGAGGCGGTCAAACTCGCCGGCACCGTACACGACCTTGCCATCGACAATGGTCAGCACCGATTCGATGCCCTTGATCGCTTCTTCATCAACGCTGAAGAAGTCCAACGACAAGGCCGCCAGGTCGGCCAGTTGGCCTACCTTGATCTGGCCCTTCTTGCCCTGCTCGCTGGAGAACCAGGCACTGCCCTGGGTGAACAGCTGCAGCGCGGTCTCGCGGTCCAGGCCTTCCTTGTACAGCTCCATGCCGCCAACGGTCTTGCCGCTGACCAGCCAGTACAGCGAGGTCCAGGGGTTGTAGCTGGACACGCGGGTAGCGTCGGTGCCCGCGCCGACCGGCACGCCCATCTCCAGCATGCGTTTGATCGGCGGGGTCTGCTCGGCAGCCTTGGCGCCATAGCGGTCGACGAAGTACTCGCCTTGGAAGGCCATGCGGTCCTGGATGGCGATGCCGCCGCCCAACGCACGCACGCGCTCGATGTTCTGCGGGGTGATGGTTTCGGCGTGGTCGAAGAACCACGGCAGGCCATTGAACGGGATATCGCGGTTGACCTTCTCGAACACGTCGAGCATGCGCGTGATCGATTCGTTGTAGGTGGCATGCAGGCGGAACGGCCAGCGCTGCTCGACCAGGTGGCGCACCACCGGCTCCAGCTCTTCTTCCATGGTCTGCGGCAGGTCCGGGCGCGGCTCGAGGAAGTCCTCGAAGTCGGCGGAGGAGAACACCAGCATTTCACCAGCGCCGTTGTGGCGCAGGAAGTCGGTACCGCTGTGCAGCTTGACGCTGGATGTCCACTTCCTGAAGTCGTCCAGTTCTTCCTTGGGCTTCTGGGTGAACAGGTTGTAGGCAATGCGCACTGTCAGCTGGTTGTTGTCGGCCAGCTCCTGGATCACCGAGTAGTCGTCGGGGAAGTTCTGGTAGCCGCCGCCAGCGTCGATGGCACTGGTCAGGCCCAGGCGGTTCAGCTCACGCATGAACTGGCGGGTCGAGTTGACCTGATACTCCAGCGGCAGCTTCGGCCCTTTGGCCAGGGTGGCGTAGAGGATCATCGCGTTCGGGCGGGCAATCAGCATGCCCGTCGGGTTGCCGAACTTGTCACGCTGGATTTCGCCACCCGGCGGGTTCGGGGTGCTCTTGTCGTAGCCGACAGCCTTGAGTGCGGCACGGTTGAGCAAGGCGCGGTCGTAGAGGTGCAACAGAAACACCGGCGTATCGGGTGCAGCCTGGTTGATTTCTTCCAAGGTCGGCATGCGTTTTTCAGCGAACTGGAACTCGTTCCAGCCACCCACCACACGCACCCACTGCGGGGTAGGCGTGCGCGCAGCCTGGTCCTTGAGCATGCGCAGGGCATCGGCCACCGACGGCACGCCTTCCCAGCGCAGCTCCAGGTTGTAGTTCAGGCCGCCGCGGATCAGGTGCAGGTGCGAGTCGTTCAGGCCGGGAATGACCGTACGCTGCTTGAGGTCGACGATTTGCGTGCTGGCGCCCTTGTGGGCCATGGCCTCGGCGTCGTTGCCCACGGCGATGAAACGGCCGTCCTTGATGGCGACGGCGGTGGCAGTGGGCTTTTCGCGGTCAACGGTGTGCAGCTTGCCGTTGAACAGAATCAGGTCGGCGGTCATGGAACCTCCTTGGGTGGATGCGTGAGCGGAACCGGCGGCGCCGGTGAAGGGCAATGCAGACCAGAGCGCGCCGGCAGCACCCAGTACGGTGCTGCTGGCGAGGAACTGGCGACGAGTCTTGTCGTGGCGGTCCTGGGGCATGGTGTTCTCCGTCTCTGGGCGCGGCGGCGGCAGGCGCGACTGCAGAGCATGCCGCCCGATACAGGGGCAAGGCTTGGATGGATGTGCGGTGGGGCTGTTGAAGGTTAGCCCTGATCAAGTTTTGTGTTGCCAGGGCTGGCCCCATCGCCGGCAAGCCAGCGCCCACAAGGGCTTCACAGCTTCTGAGCCCTGAACAGCCCCTGTGGGCTTGCCGGCGGTTGGGGCCGCAAAGCGGCCCCGGCTTGTTCAGCGACTCAAGAACGCCAGCAGGTCCTCATTCAGCTGCTGCGCATGAGTCACGGCAAACCCGTGCGGCGCGCCGGCGTACACCTTCAGCTCAGCCCCACGAATCTGCGCCGCCGCCTGCTTGCCGGTAGTCTCGAACGGCACGATCTGGTCGTCATCGCCATGGATCACCAACGTCGGTACATCGACCTTGGCCATGTCCGTCCGGAAGTCGGTTTCGGAGAACGCCGTCACACAATCCAGGGTGGCCTTGAGCGACGCCATCAGCGCTATGTTCAAGGTCTGCGTCTGCACGCCTTGGGATACCTGCTGCCCATGGTTGATGCCATAGAACGGTGCGGCGAAGTCGGCGATGAACTGCGCCCGGTCGGCACGCAGGCCAGCCACGATACCTTCGAACACCGACAGGTCGACACCCTCGGGGTTGTCGTCACGCTTGCCGAACACCGGCGTAACGGCGCCCAGCAGCACCAGCCCGGCGACCCGCTCGGTGCCGTAGCGACCGATGTAGCGGCTTACGTCACCGCCGCCCATGGAGAAGCCCACCAGGGTCACCTCACGCAGGTCGAGGTGTTCGATCAGCTGGGCGATGTCATCAGCGAAGGTGTCGTAGTCGTAGCCGTTCCATGGCTGGCTCGAGCGCCCGAAACCGCGGCGATCGAAGGCAATGGCGCGGTAACCGCGGCTGGCCAGGAACTCCATCTGCGTGTCCCACATGTCGGCATTCAGCGGCCAGCCGTGGCTGAACAGCACGGGCTTGCCGGTGCCCCAGTCCTTGAAGTAGATCGAAGTACCATCGCGGGTAACGAACGTGCTCATAGCGGTATCTCCTGGATTATCGAGGTCAGGGGCTGGCTCAGCCGCGCAGCCAGTTGGCGCAGCGACGGGTCACCCAAGGCATGATGTAGAACACCACGGGCAGAATGACGAACAGGTTGACGATCAGGTTGCCGGTGATCGCGCCCCCCAGTTGCGGGAAGCGGGCAAACAGCGGCGCCAGCAGTTGCGGCACGACCATGGTCATCGGGCAGATCACCAGGTAGGTTAGCAGCGCCTGCTTCCAGCGCGGCGGTTGCGCGGCCGAGGTACCCGGCGTGCTATCGAGCACCTGGTGCTGCAGGCATACGGTCACCACTTCGCGGTTGTCTTGGAGTGCGGTGTTCATCGGCGTTCCTTGGGTGAGCTTGCCCACAGCCACTGTGCAACGGCCAAAGGGCGCTGGATTGGATAAGTGTGCTGCCCTGCGCGGGCACCGGCTGAGGGTGCCCGCGGCCGCGGCTTACTTGTTGGCGTTGAAGGCGTTGTAGCTGGTCATGAGGTTGCGGTAGTCCGGGATATGGTTGGAGCACAGCGCGGCCAGGCCTTCAATGTCGTTGCGCCAGTCGCGGTGCAGCTCGCAGGCAACCCCGAACCAGGTCATCAACTGGGCGCCAGCGCGGCTCATGCGGTCATGGGCGGCGTCGCGTGTCATGGCGTTGAAGGTGCCGGAGGCATCGGTAACCACGAACACGTCGAACTCTTCTTCCAGGGCGGCCAGCGCCGGGAAGGCTACGCACACTTCGGTGACCACACCGGCGATGATCAGCTGCTTCTTGCCGGTGGCCTTCACCGCCTTCACGAAGTCTTCGTTATCCCAGGCGTTGATCTGGCCTGGGCGGGCGATGTACGGCGCGTCCGGGAACAGGGCTTTCAGTTCCGGGACCAGCGGGCCGTTGGGGCCTTGTTCGAAGCTGGTGGTGAGGATGGTCGGCAGGTTGAAGAACTTGGCCAGGTCAGCCAGGGCCAGTACGTTGTTCTTGAAGGCATCCGGCTCGATGTCGCGCACCAGCGACAGCAGGCCAGCCTGGTGGTCGACCAGCAGTACGGCGGCATCGTCTTTGTTCAGGCGGTTGTATTTGAAGTTGGTCATGGTCGTTGCTCCATAGGGTTTGAAGTTCAGCAAGTTGGGTGTTTCGCGTTGATGGGTGAAGATTAAAACCGTCACCTTTGGAGCGGTAGATAGCGGTTTTTGGCTTTAGCGTTCTGTTTTGGGAACGATAGATTGGCGCTGGATTTGCTGGCCTCTTCGCGGGCTTGCCCGCTCCCACAGGGACCGCATCTCGCTCAGGTTACGCACGATGCCTGTGGGGCGGGTTTACCCGCACGCAGGCGCCCATTGCCTGCCCGGCCAACCTGCTCTATTACTACCCACAGCCCTCCCCTCACTCCCGAGACCACCATGCTGGCGTTCATCCAGTCGTCCCCGTTGCTGCTCGGTACTGCCCTGATCCTGCTCGACCTCGTAATCTGGCAGTTGATCCCCCTCCAGCACCGGGCCTGGCGCATCGGTATGCGGCTGGTGCTTTTCCTGTTGTTCAGCGCGGTGCTGGTGGCCGCCGGCATGAGCCCGCTGCAGCCACCGCCCTGGCCGGACGATGTGCCGCGCAACCTGATGGCCACGGTATTGGCCATCGGCTGGTGGCTGTTTGGCGCGCGCACGGTCACCGTGGTGTTCGGCCTGTTGCTGGTAGCGCGGGGTAGCCACGGCGGGCGCTTGCTGCAGGACGTGCTGGGGGCGCTGATCTTCCTTGCCGCGGTAGTCGCGGCCGCAGGCTATGTGCTGCAGCTGCCAGTCAAGGGCCTGCTGGCCACCTCGGGCGTGATGGCCATCGTCATAGGCCTGGCGTTGCAGAGCACGCTGGCTGACGTGTTCAGCGGCATCGTGCTGAACACCACGCGGCCCTATCAGATTGGCGATTCGATCGCGATCGACGGCACCGAAGGCAAGGTGCTGGATATCGACTGGCGGGCCACGCGCCTGCTCACGGGCACAGGTAGCCTGGCGGTGATCCCCAATTCGGTGGCGGCCAAGGCGCGCCTGCTCAACCACAGCAGGCCGGCGGATGTGCATGGGGTGTCGATCAACGTGGTAGTGCCAGCCAAAGTGCGACCCAGGCGGGTGTTCGACGCACTGGAAAAAGCCCTGCAGGGTACCAGCGCGATCCTTGCTTCACCTGCACCCAAGGTGTCGGTCAAGGCCTCGACACTGGAGTCGGTGGAGTACGAGGCCAGCGGGTTCATTGCCGACATGGGCGGCAAGACCGCGGCGCGCAACCAGTTGTTCGACCTGGCGCACCGCCACCTGGAGGCGAGCGGGGTGATGTGGAACGTCGACCTGGCCATGCCGCCACGCAGCCGCCAGCGCGAAGTGCTGGACGAGGTGCGGGTGTTCCGTTCGCTAAGCGCTGAAGAGCGTGACGCATTGAGCCAGCGCATGACGGCGGTGGAGTACCTGGCGGATCAGGTGATCCTGGAGGTAGGCGCGCATTCCGACCATTTGCTGGTGATTGGCAGCGGCGTGGTGTCGGCCTCTGTGCGCGATGGCGACAAGCTGCTGGAGGCCGGGCGCATGGGGCCGGGCGAGGTGCTGGGGGTGGAGGGGATCATCGACGAAGACGAGTCACTGGCCGAGTTCCGTACACTGACCAGCTGCGTGCTGTACCGCATCGACAAAGAGCAGGTGAAAAGTTGCCTGGCGCAACGTGGCGATGTGCAGACGGCGCTGAGCAAGTTGCAGCGGTTCCGGCGCCAGAGCCGGGAGTCGTTGTTGCTGCAGAAGCCGGCCCTGATCAAGAAGGGCGGCTTCCTCAGCTGGTTGCACAAGTAAGCCTGTACTGGCCCTATCGCCGGCAAGCCAGCTCCCACATTGACCGCACAGGCCTCAGGGCTTATGCAGTACCTGTGGGAGATT
>NZ_AEWE02000083.1:0-8454 GCF_000190455.2 Pseudomonas sp. TJI-51 | reverse complement strand
ATTTGTTAAAGAGCGGTTGGTTAAGAGTGTTTCGTCTCAACCGAGGCGCGCATTCTACGCTTTCCTCATTTGCTGTCAAGCGTTTATTTTGAAGTTTTTTACCGCTGCTTTCTTTCGAAAGCCTACAACTTCAACAACTTACCGCTTGCCTCGAAGCGTTGATCGCTGCGAGGAGGCGAATAATACGCGCTTTGAATTCAGAGTCAACACCTTGTTCCAAAAACTTTTCTCAGCCGTTTCGCCTGCCCCCCGGCAACTAATGAAATCGCCACGAATCTGTAGAGAACCCCACCACGGAGCGAAACGGCCATGAGTGTCGAGCAAAGCGAGAAAACCCCAGGGCTTTCGGCAGATGAAGAGCAGGAAGTCAGCCACAACCAACCGCCACGAGCGGCAGTGCTGCACGAGACCATTCGCTACCAGGGCGATCAGGAACTGGAACGGACCCTCGCCGCCTTGTGGTGGTCGGCTGTCGCCGCCGGTTTGTCCATGGGCTTGTCCCTGATGGCCATGGGACTGTTCTATGCCCGCCTGCCAGAAGGTGAAAGCGCCCAGGTAGTCGCCAGCATCGGCTACAGCGCCGGCTTCCTTGCCGTGATCCTGGCCCGCCAGCAACTGTTTACCGAGAACACCCTGACTGCGGTGCTGCCGGTCATGACCAGCCCTACCCTTGCCAACTTCGGCCGCCTTCTGCGGCTTTGGGGCGTAGTGCTGCTGGGCAACCTGGCGGGTACCCTGCTGGTGGCCTGGGTGATGCTCGAGCTGCCGATCTTCGACAGCAAGACCGACATGGCGTTTCTGGAGATCGGCCGCAAGGTCATGAGCAACGACATCAGCCAGATGTTCGCCAAGGGCATCGTCTCGGGCTGGATGATCGCCACCATGGTATGGATGATCCCCTCGATGGAGAACGCCAAGATCTGGATCATCCTGATGATCACCTACCTGATGGCCATTGGCGACTTCACCCATATAGTAGTGGGCTCGGTCGAGGTGTCCTACCTGGTGTGGGCCGGCGAAGAAACCTGGCGCAGCTTCTGGCTGGAGTTTGCCTTGCCGACACTGGCCGGCAACATCATCGGCGGTAGTTTCATTTTCGCGCTCATCAGCCACGCTCAGGTGCGCAGTGACAGTGGCAAGGCACCCTCGCGGCTGTTGGAGCACGAGCGGGCGCAACGCCAGCGCGGCAAAGACGACACCAAGTGACACTAGCGCGCCGCAACGCTTCGCTCATTCTTCAGGCTGCGCTGGCGCACCGGGCGGGGCTGCCACCAGTTCAGCCCGGCATGCGGCGAGTCGAGGCTCACCCGCTCGCCCATCTGCGGCGTACTGAGCCGTACCTGGGCCTGGTTTGCCAACGCCAGGATGCGCTCGAAGGGTTCCTGCCAGCCGTGGGTGGACAAGTCGAACGTGCCATTATGGATCGGCAGCATCCAGCGCCCGCGTAAATCCAGGTGGGCCTGCAGGCTCTGCTCTGGCTGCATGTGCACATCAGGCCAGGCGAGATTGTAGGCGCCGGTCTCGACCAGGGTCAGGTCAAACGGCCCAAAGCGCTCGCCAATCAGCTTGAACCCGTTGAAATAGCCCGTATCGCCACTGAAGAACACCCGTACGCCTTGGTCGATGATCACCCACGACGCCCACAAGGTGCGATTGCTGTCCAACAGCCCACGCCCGGAAAAGTGCTGGGCCGGGGTAGCAATAAAACGCACACCCTGCACTTCGCTTTCCTGCCACCAGTCCAGCTGACGCACCTTCGCTGGCGCAACGCCCCAACTGATCAGCAGCTCACCCACGCCAAGCGGGGCCAGGAAAACCCCGGTTCGCGAGGCCAGCTGGCGGATTGCCTGCTCGTCGAGGTGATCGAAATGGTCGTGCGACAACACCACCGCCGCCAGTGGCGGCAGCTGGTCAAGCCCCAGCGGGGGCGCATGGAACCGCTGCGGGCCGGCCCACTGCACCGGTGAGGCGCGTTCGGCGAATACCGGGTCGGTAATGAAGAAGCGCCCTCGCAACTTCAGCAATACCGTGGAATGGCCCAGCCGCCACAGACTGCGGTCTGGCGCATCGAGCACCTGCTGGCGGGTCATCGGTTGCAGGCTGACCGGCGTGGTTGGCCGGGTATTCGGCGGTTTGCGCAGGAACAGGTACTTCAGACCGATGCGCAGCTTCTTCAGCAAGCCATCTTTCGGTAGCTGCGCCTGATTGTGAAAACGCCCGTCACGCTGGGGCGCCGGGTCACCGGCAGCATTGGCCAAAGGAACCATCAGCAACACTCCTAGCAACAGGAAAGTCCGCATGTTACCCCACAGTGATCGCATCAACCGTGAATTGGCTTGTAAGGTCATTTTTCAGTGGGGCGACACTGTTCGACAATATTCATGCGATTTATGCGATAAACGGTACCCCGGCAGAAGAACATGACCATGATGCACAACCGCAGCGGCAAAGGCCTTTCGTTCGTCAAGCGCATCTACCCGCCTCGTGTGGTGGGCATGGGCATCGGCCTGTTCAGCGTCATGGCTGGCGTGGCCCCGCAATCCCCGCCCACCTGGGTGTGGGGCCTGATGCTGTTCAATGGCCTGTTGTGGCCCCACGTCGCCTACTTGTGGGCGAGCCGGTCGGCAACCCCGTACCGGGCCGAGCAACGCAACCTGTTGCTGGACTCGCTGCTGGGCGGTTTCTGGGCCGCCGCCATGCACTTCAACCCGCTGCCGACCGTGACCGTGCTGTCGATGATGACCATGAACAACGTGGCCGCCGGGGGCCGGCAATTGGTGCTCAAAGGGGCTGTTGCGCAACTGGCCGGGATTCTGGTCGGCACCCTGCTGCTCGCCCCAGGCCTGCAATTGAATGCCACTGCACTGCAGATATACGCCTGCCTGCCCATGCTGACGCTGTACCCCCTGGCCCTGGGCTGGGTGTGCTACCGGCTGGCAATCCAGCTGGGCGACCATAAACGCCGGCTCAGCGCCCTGAGCCTCACGGATAGCCTCACCGGGTTGCTCAACCACGGCGCCTGGAAAGACCTGTTGCTCGTCAAATACCAAAAATGCAAACAGCAAAAGGCACACGCGGTGATCGCCTTGATCGACATCGATCATTTCAAGACCATCAACGACACCTTTGGCCACGTGGTTGGCGACTGCGTACTGCGCCAGCTCAGCGCCGAGCTGCGCCGCAACCTGCGCGAGTGCGACCAGGCCGGGCGCTACGGTGGCGACGAATTCTGCGTGATCCTGCCGGGTACCAGCGAAGCTCAGGCCTGCCAGATCATGGAACGCCTGCGTGAGCAGGTTTCCGGGTATCGCAACGCGCAGCTCCCTCACCTGCGCATCAGCCTGAGTATTGGCCTGTCGCCTTTCAATGCCAGCCTGGAGTCACCGGAACATTGGCTGCAAGAGGCAGACAAGGCGCTATACACTGCCAAGCACGCTGGCCGCGACCGGGTGAATTTTGCCGGTGGCGCAGCTACCGCACTGAAGCTGGCCTATCCTGATTGAACCTGCTGCCTCACTGCCTGGCAGGAGGTTTCCTGAAGGAGCCGCTCGCGCATGGCCAGGACTGCCAACCTCCCACCCGCCAGCCCTACCCCACGTTTCCAAGTGCGTAACCTGATCGCCGGCTTCAGCACCGTTTACGGTCTGGCTTGCCTGGTCATTCTCGGCGCGCTGTTCAACATCGCCGCAACCCTCGACCAGCAAGAGCGCGAACGCAGCGCCTTCCATGCCAATCAGGCGCTGGAGCAACGGTTACTGGCGTCGCGCCAATTCCTGTCCAGTTATGCCGTATGGGAGGACGCCTTGCAGCACTTGTCTGGCGAAGCCGACTGGCAGTGGGCCTATGATGAAAAGAACATAGGTGAATCGCTGTACAGCGCCAGCGGCTATGAAGGCGTGTTCGTCGTGGAAAACGGCCGCACCACCTATGCCCTGTTCAAAGGCCAGCCCAGCCCCGCAGGCGTAGGCACGTACATAGATGCCCCTATCCAGCCGATCATCGACCAGGCCCGAGCGGCGGCCATTGCCCGCGAGCAGATCACCCGCTTCGTGCTGTTCAATGGCTGGCCGGCCGTGCTCACCGCCGCGGCCATACGGCCAGATCGCGATGTCACTGAAGGCGAAGTGAGCCAGGCGCCGGTCTTGCTGTTCGTCGACCAGCTGACCGAGGCCAAACTGGCGCAGCTGGGTAAGCGTGCAGGCCTGGCCGGCATGCGCGTTGAGAAGGAAGACGCACAAGCCCACCACCACCTGCGCATCAACCTGGGCGACACCGGCTACCATCTGTCGTGGAACAGCGTGTTGCCTGGGCGCCAGCTGCTAGGGGCGGTATTGCCTGCCCTGCTCAGCGCCCTGCTGATCCTTGGGCTGGTCATGCTCTACCTGTGCCGCCATGCGTGGCGCAGCTCCCGGGCCATCGGCTTGACGCTTGCCCACCTGCAGCATAGCAACCTGGCGCTGGAGGCCAGCGAGCAACGTTTTCGCGCGGTGGCCGAGTCGGCATCGGACTGGATCTGGGAGACCGATCGGCACCACCGCCTGACCTACTTGTCGCAACGCTTTGCCAGCGTGACGGGCTACCCGGTCGAAGACTGGCTCGGCCAACCGCTCAACCAGTTGCTGGCCTGCGACACCACGCCCTTGTCGCCCTGGCTGGATGCCCTGGCCACCGCTGACCCACAGCAGCTGGCCAACCTGCGCTGCACCTACCGCGACCAGAATGGCCAGAACCGCTATTGTCGGATTTCCGCCCGCGCCATCTGGCACCAGGACACGGCCGTGGGTTTGCGCGGCACTGCCAGCGATATCACCGACGAAGTCGACGCCCATGCGCGTATTCAGCACCTGTCCTTGCACGACCCACTGACCGGCCTGGCCAACCGCAACAAACTGGCCCGGCACCTGGAACAGGCCCTGCTGCGCGGCACAGACTCACCGCCGTTGACCCTGTTGCTGCTTGACCTGGACAACTTCAAGCCAATCAACGACTCACTCGGCTATGCGGCTGGCGATGCGGTACTGCAGGAAGTGGCAGCCCGCCTGCGCGACACCACCCGCGACGGTGACCTGGTGGCGCGGTTGGGCGGGGACGAGTTCATCGTGGTACTTGGCGGCATGGACAACCGCCAGGAGATCGACCGCTTCTGCGCGCGCCTGATCGGCTTGCTGCAACAACCGGTCATGTTCGACAGCCAACCCCTGCACATTGGCGCCAGCATCGGCATCGCCCAGACCCGCACCCAGGGCTTCGACGCCGGCGAGCTGATTCGCTGTGCCGACATCGCCCTGTACCAGGCCAAGGCAGACGGCAAGAGCACCTGGCGCTACTTCGCCAGCGAAATGAACCAGCAGATCCAGTACCGGCGGCAACTGGAGAACGACCTGCGCCGCGCCCTGCGGAACCAGGAGTTCGAGTTGCACTATCAGCCGCGCTACCGCCTCAGCGACCTGCGCGTGGTCGCGGTCGAGGCGCTGATACGCTGGCAGCACCCTCAGGAAGGGCTGCTGGGGCCGGATACCTTCATCCCGCTGGCCGAACAGAGCGATATCATTGTCGCGCTGGGCCGCTGGGTGCTGCACGAGGCCTGCCGCACCGCCCTTGACTGGCCTGCAGACATCCTGGTGTCGGTCAACCTGTCACCGGCGCAGTTCCTGCGCAGCGATGTGGTGCAAGACGTGCGGGAAATCCTGCTGGGCACGGCATTCCCGGCGCAACGCCTGGAACTGGAGATCACCGAGAATGTGATGCTCAACGACATCGAGGGCGCGCTGGGGACCATGCTGTCGCTCAAAGAACTGGGCGTGCGCCTGAACATGGACGACTTCGGTACCGGCTATTCATCGCTGGGTTACCTGCGAACGTATCCTTTCGACAGCCTCAAGATCGACAAGCGCTTCATCAGTGGCCTGAGCACCAACGGCGGCAGCGACCGTGCGGTGGTCCAGGCCATCATCAACCTGGGCAAGGCAATGGGGCTGACCGTTACGGCCGAGGGCGTGGAAACCGAACAGCAACTAGCCATGCTGCAAATGGACCGCTGCCATGAAGTACAGGGCTATTACCTGAGCCGGCCACTGGATACCGCGGCCATGCGGGCGTTGTTGCAGCGCCCCCGGTAGGCGCGGGTCGAGCCGCCTCTGCACGGTTGCGCGGCAACGCCCCGATCAACCCAACGGGCGCGAGCGGGCCTCAGCCAGTAGGCTGCACCCGCCGCTCGGCGATGATTTCCGGCAAGTCGCCGCGGCGCAGGTAGATGCGCAGCGGCTCGGCGATGTTCAAGCGGTCATCCACGTGCTGGTCCAGCAACAGTGCCAGGCGCTCCCGGCACAGGGCCATGCGCTGCCCCTGCTCGGGGCGCCAGACAAACTCTCTGCAGGGGGTGATGCTGGCGTCAGCGACATCCATACCGAACGCGTCTTCGGAAAAACGCACGATATGAACGCCGCGCTTGTCATGAAAGCCGACGAAGCCTTTGAGCTGGTCAGCTGCGTTGCAGATGTCCTGGGAAGTAATAGCCATGGCGTAACCTCGTGATGAAATCGGAAGATACGCACGCTGGGCAGCACAGGGTCGCCTCTGCCGGGCGCCTCGCCAGTCCAAGCCTAATGCAAGCGGCCGTGCGTGCGCCATGACCCGGCTCAACTTCACGCCGTAGCATCGACCTCGCTGCGAAGCACCTCTGCCAGCCACTGCATGAACGCCTGCACCCGGCGGGGTACATGCCGTTGCCGCGCATACAGCAACGACACGGGCATCGCCGGCGCCTGCCAGGCCGGCAGCAGCGCGACCAGTTCGCCGCGCTGCAGGTGTTCGGCCACCCCCACCGCCGGCACCTGTATCAGCCCCAGCCCGGCCAGGCAGGCTGCCGAATAGGCTTCGGCATTATTGACCGTTACCGCCCCAGCCATGGGCTGGTACTGCACCTGCCCACCTTGCACGTATTCGAAGCCGGCGCAGCGCCCCCCCAGGTTGCGCACGTAGTGCACCAATTGATGCCCTGCCAGGTCCTGCAGGGTACGGGGCACCCCATGGCGTGCCAAGTAAGCCGGGCTGGCACAGTTGCGCATGCTCAATTGCCCGACCGGCCTGGCCACGACATCCAGGTCATGCAAGGCGCCGATGCGCATCACGCAGTCGAAGCCCTCACGCAGCAAATCGACCTGCCGATCGGTGCAACTGAGCTCTACCTGCAAACGTGGAAAACGCTGCAGGAACCGGGGTAACGCGGGAATGATGACCCGCCGCGCCATCATCGTCGGCAGGTCGACACGCAGGCGCCCGGCCAGTTCGGCATCATCGGCGCTGAACAGGCTCTCGATCTCGTCCATACCTGACAGCAGGTCCTTGCTGCGTGTGTACAGCAAGGCACCATCCTGCGTGGCCTGCACCCGGCGGGTGGTGCGGTTGAACAGTTGCGTACCCAGCAGGCGCTCCAGCGCCCTGACCTGTTCCGACACCGTCGAACGTGGCAAGCCCAGGCTCTCGGCGGCCAGGGTAAAGCTGTTCACTTCACTGACCCGCACAAAGGTCCGCAGCAACTCCAACTTATTCACGCCCGCCCTCGACTATCCGGTTGAGGCGAACAGTATTTCCATTTTTGCAGGATTTAACACCTTCCAGCCGACCAATAACCTGTGAGCACCCACCCATCGAGAGGTTCTTACCATGACCCGCAAGATTGCCCTGATCACCGGCGCAAGCCGCGGCCTTGGCCGTAACACCGCCGAGCATCTGGCCGCCCGTGGCATCGACATCATCGGCACCTACAACAGCAAAGCGCAAGAAGCACAGGCCGTGGCGGCCACGCTGGAGCAGGCAGATGTGAAGGCGACCATGCTGCAACTGGATGTGGGTGACGCCAGCAGCTTTGCCGGCTTTGCCGAGCGGCTGGCGGCTGTCTTGCAGCAGCACCACGGTCGCCAGCGTTTCGACTTTCTGGTGAACAATGCCGGCATCGGGTTGAACGTGCCGTATACCGAAACCAGCGAGGCGCAGTTCGACCAACTGCTGAACATTCAGCTCAAAGGCCCGTTCTTCCTCACCCAACGCCTCTTGCCACTGCTTGTCGATAACGGCCGGATCATCAACATTTCGACCGGGCTGGCACGGTTTGCCCTACCAGGGTACGCCGCCTATGCCGCCATGAAAGGCGCGATGGAAGTGCTGACCCGCTACCAGGCCAAGGAACTGGGCGCCCGGGGCATTCGCGTGAACATCCTGGCGCCGGGGGCCATCGAGACCGATTTTGGCGGGGGCGTAGTGCGGGACAACCCGCAGGTGAATGATTACATTGCTGGCAACACCGCGCTGGGACGGGTGGGTTTGCCGGATGACATCGGCGCGGCGATCGCCTTGTTGCTGGAAGACGGTAATGGCTGGATCACCGGGCAGCGCCTGGAGGTTTCGGGCGGCATGTTCCTGTAGTGGCGGGGGGGGGGGGGCCGGGGGCGGGGG
>NZ_AEWE02000082.1:0-18630 GCF_000190455.2 Pseudomonas sp. TJI-51 | reverse complement strand
CGCAGCTCGCGATGCGCCGCCCGTGCGGCGCTCGGTCTCCCAGGCGACACCCCCGTCATGGCATGCCCGTCAATCCGCCGACCCCGCCAGCTCCGCTAATTTCTCCCGCCGCCCATCCGTTCCCCTGAGTACATCCCCGGCCGCCAACCGCTGCCCGCCCATGTCCGCGGCGCAGTCGGCACGCCCCAACAGATACTGGCAGGAACACCCCATGACGGACGCCTTCGAACTCCCGCTCTCGCTGGTCCAGGCCCTGGCGCAACGCGCCGCGCAGACCCCGGACAGGATTGCCCTGCGCTTTCTCGCCGACGCCCCGCACGAGCAGGCTGTGCTCAGTTATCGGGAGCTCGACCAGCGCGCGCGCACCATCGCCGCCGCCCTGCAGGCACGCGCCAGCTTTGGTGACCGCGCGGTGTTGCTGTTTCCCAGTGGGCCGGATTACGTAGCGGCGTTCTTCGGCTGCCTGTACGCCGGCGTGATCGCAGTGCCGGCCTACCCGCCAGAGTCTGCCCGCCAGCACCACCAGCAACGCCTGCTGTCGATCATCGCCGACGCCGAGCCGCGCCTGCTGCTGACCGTGGCGGCGCTGCACGACAGCCTGCAGGGCCTGGAAGCACTTGCCGCCGAGGCGGCGCCCGCGTTGCTGGCAGTGGATGGCCTGGACCCCGCCCTGGCCGACACCTGGCAGGAACCTGCCCTCAGCAGCCAGGACATCGCCTTCCTGCAGTACACCTCCGGCTCCACCGCACTGCCCAAAGGCGTGCAGGTCAGCCATGGCAACCTGGTGGCCAACGAACACCTCATCCGCAGCGGCTTTGGCATCGACCTCAACCCCGACGACGTGATCGTCAGCTGGTTGCCGCTGTACCACGACATGGGCCTGATCGGCGGCCTGTTGCAGCCGATCTTCAGCGGAGTGCCTTGCGTACTGATGTCGCCCGGCTACTTCCTCGCCCGGCCCGTGCGCTGGTTGCAGGCCATCAGCGACTACGGCGGCACCATCAGCGGCGGCCCCGACTTTGCCTACCGCCTGTGCAGCGAGCGGGTCAGCGAGGCCTCGCTGGCCGGGCTCGACCTGAGCCGCTGGCGCGTGGCCTATTCGGGCTCCGAGCCGATCCGCCAGGACAGCCTGGCGAGCTTCGCCGACACCTTCAAGGCCTGCGGCTTCGACCCCCAGAGCTTCTTCGCCAGCTACGGCCTGGCCGAAGCAACCTTGTTCGTCAGCGGCAGGCGCCCCGGCCCGNNCGCCCGCGGCAGCCGCCGTGGCCAGGGTATCCCCGCGCTTGCGCTGGATGCCGACGCCTTGGCCGCCAACCGCGCCGAGCCCGGTACCGGCAGCGTGCTGATGAGTTGTGGCTTCCCGCAGCCGGGGCACGCGGTACGCATTGTCGAGCCNNGGGGAGCCGCAACAGCTGCAACGGCTGGGCGACAACCAGGTCGGGGAAATCTGGGCAGGCGGGCCGAGTATCGCCTCGGGCTACTGGCGTAACCCAGAAGCCAGCGCGCGCACCTTCGTCGAAATGGACGGGCAGACCTGGCTGCGGACCGGCGACCTGGGTTTCATGCGTGAAGGCGAGGTGTTCGTTACCGGGCGCCTGAAAGACATGTTGATCGTGCGTGGGCAGAACCTGTACCCGCAAGACCTGGAAAAAACCCTCGAGCGTGAAGTGCAGGCACTGCGCAAGGGCCGGGTGGCGGTGTTCGCCGTCGAGCATCAGGGCGAGGAGGGCATCGGCGTGGCGGTGGAGATCAGCCGCAGCGTGCAAAAGGCCACCCAACCACAAGCGCTGATCAACACCCTGCGCCAGGTCATCGCCGATGCCTGCCGCCAGGCGCCGGCGGTGGTGCTGCTGCTCAACCCGGGCGCGCTGCCGAAAACCTCCAGTGGCAAGCTGCAGCGTTCGGCCTGCCGCGTGCGCATGGCCGAGGGCAGCCTGGACTGCTATGCCCAATTCCCCGAGCCGAGCGCCGCTGCTGCCACCCAGGCATCAGGCGATGCCTTGCAGGCGCGCATCGCGGCGGTGTGGCGCGACACCCTCAAGGTGCAGGCAGTAGCGGCAGATGACCATTTCCTGTTGTTGGGCGGCAACTCCATCGCCGCTACCCAGGCCACGGCGCGGCTGGCCGACGAACTGGGCATCGACCTGGGCCTGCGCACCTTGTTCGAGGCGCCGGTGCTGGCTGACTACAGCAACGCGGTGGCGGCGCTCATCGGTGCAGGCGCTGCCCAGCCCGCAGCTATCGCGCCCCTGGCACGCGCCCAGGCGCTGCCCCAGTCGCTGGCGCAGAACCGCCTGTGGCTGTTGTGGCAACTGCAACCCCAATCGGCGGCCTACAACATTCCCGCCGGCCTGCACCTGCGTGGCGAACTGGACGCTAGCGCCCTGCAGGCCGCATTCCAGGCACTGGTGGCGCGCCACGAGTCGCTGCGTACCGTGTTCACTGAAGAAAACGGCCAGGCGCTGCAGCGTATTCTGCCGCAGCAGCCGTTCAGCCTGGCCCGCCTGGACCTCGCAGGCCAGACCCCCGAGCAGGTCGCCGCCCAGCGTGAGGTCGAGGCCTGCCAGCCGTTCGACCTGACGCAAGGCCCGTTGCTGCGTGTGACCCTGGCCCGGCTCGACGATGAAGACCATCAGCTCTGGGTGACCCTGCACCACATCGTGGCCGACGGCTGGTCGCTGAACATCCTGCTCGATGAATTCGCCAAATTGTATGCCGCTCAGTGCCAGGGCCTGGAGGCACCGTTGGCGCCGCTGCCCCTGGGCTACGCGGACTACGGCAACTGGCAGCGGCAGTGGCTGGCCGACGGCGAAGCCGAACGCCAACTGCAGTACTGGAAGGCCCAGCTCGGTGATGAACTGCCCGTGCTTGACCTGTGCACCGACCAACCCCGGGCCAACCAGCGCACATTCAGTGCTGCGCGTTTCAGCGTGAAGGTCCCCGCCACGCTCAGCCAAGCCCTCAAGGGCCTGGCGCAGGCGCAGCAGGCCAGCCTGTTCATGGTGCTGCTGGCCGGCTGGCAGGCACTGTTGCAGCGCTACAGCGGCCAGGCCGAGATCCGCGTCGGCGTGCCGAATGCCAACCGCCCGCGCCTGGAAACCCAGGGCATGGTCGGCTTCTTCATCAACACGCAGGTGCTGCGCGCGCAACTCGATGGCCGCATGCCGTTCAGCCAACTGCTGGCGCAGGTGCGCCAGGCCACGCTCCAGGCCCAGGCCCACCAGGACCTGCCGTTCGAGCAGTTGCTCGAGGCCTTGCCGCAAGCCCGCGAGCAGGGCCTGTTCCAGGTCATGTTCAACCACCAGCAACGCGACCTGTCGGCACTGCGCCGCCTGCCTGGCCTGCTGGCCGAAGAGTTGCCGTGGCACAGCCGTGAAGCCAAGTTCGACCTGCAGCTGCACAGTGAAGAGGACCACCAGGGCCGGTTGAGCCTGGCGTTCGACTATGCCGACGAACTGTTCGAGGCCAGCACCATCCAGCGCCTGGCCGGGCAGTTGCTGGCCCTGCTGGAGCAAGTGTGCGCCGCGCCCGACCTGGCCCTGGCCGAGGTGCAACTGCTCAACGAGGCGGGCCGGCGCCAGTTGTTGGGCTGGGGCCAGGCCGAAGCCGCCGCGCCGCAGCAACTGCTGGTCGAGCAACTCAACGAGCAGGCCCGCCTGACCCCGCAACGTACCGCCCTGGTATGGGCGGGTGGCAGCCTGGACTACGCCGAACTGCACCAGCAGGCCAACCGCCTGGCCCACTACCTGCGCGACAAAGGTGTCGGTCCTGACACGTGCGTCGCCATCGCCCTCGAGCGCTCGCCGCAACTGCTGGTCGGTTTGCTGGCCATTCTCAAGGCCGGCGGCGCCTACGTGCCGCTCGACGTGGATTACCCCGCCGAGCGCCTGGCGTACATGCTGGCCGATTGTGATGCTGGCCTGTTGCTCAGCCACAGCAGCCTGGTGGGCAAGCTGCCACAGGTCGATGGCGTCAGCACCATCGCCCTCGACCAGCTGCACCTGGACAGCTGGCCCAGCCAGGCCCCCGGCTTGCACCTGCAAGGTGACAACCTGGCCTACGTCATCTACACATCCGGCTCCACCGGCCAGCCCAAAGGCGTGGGCAATACTCACGCGGCGCTGGCCGAGCGTTTGCACTGGATGCAGGCCAGCTATGGGTTGGGCGACGAGGATGTGCTGCTGCAGAAAGCGCCGATCAGTTTCGACGTGTCGGTGTGGGAGTGCTTCTGGCCGTTGATCACCGGCAGCAAGCTGGTGCTCGCCGGCCCTGGCGAGCACCGCGACCCGCAGCGCATTGCGGCCCTGGTCCAGGCGCATGGCGTGACCACCCTGCATTTTGTGCCGCCACTGCTGCAGGTGTTTGTCCAGGAACCACAGGCCGCGGGCTGCGCCAGCCTGCGCCGGGTGTTTTCCGGGGGCGAGGCCTTGTCGGCGGCGCTGCGCGACCGGGTGCTGCAACTGCTGCCGCACGTGCAGCTGCACAACCGCTACGGCCCGACCGAAACCGCCATCAACGTCACCCACTGGCATTGCCAGGCCACGGACGGCGAGCGTTCGCCCATCGGCCGGCCGCTGGCCAACGTGCTGTGCCGGGTACTGGATGACGAACTCGAACTCACCGCACCCGGCGTGCCGGGTGAGTTGTACCTCGGCGGTGCGGGCTTGGCCCGTGGGTACCTGGGGCGCCCAGGGCTTACCGCCGAGCGTTTCGTACCCCAGGCCGATGGCAATGGCCAGCGCCTGTACCGCAGTGGTGACCGCGCCCGTTGGCAGGTTCAGCTGCAAGCGCTGGAATACCTCGGGCGTCTGGATCAGCAGGTGAAAGTACGGGGGTTGCGCGTTGAACCTGAAGAAGTCCAGGCCTGCCTGTTGGCGCAAGCGGGTGTCGAGCAGGCGCTGGTGCTGGTCCACAACGATGCGGTCGGCGCGCAACTGGTTGGCTACTACAGCGGCAGCGCCCAGGCCGAAGCCTTGTTGACGGTACTGGCCGAGCACCTGCCGGCGTACATGGTGCCGGCGCAGCTGATTGCCCTTGCGCACATGCCCCTGGGCCCCAGCGGCAAGGTCGACCGCAAGGCGCTGCCGGCCCCGGTGTGGCAGCAGCGTGAGCACGTCGAGCCGCAAACAGCACTGCAACAGCAGGTCGCTGGCATCTGGCGCGATGTACTGAACCTGCCCCGTGTGGGCCTGCGCGATGATTTCTTCGCCCTGGGCGGCCACTCGCTGCTGGCCACACAGATCGTTTCCCGCACGCGCCAGGCGTGCGACGTGGAGCTGCCGCTCAAGGCCCTGTTCGAGGCCAGCGAGCTGGGCGCATTCTGTGCCGAGGTAGCCCGCATCCAGGGCAATGGCCAGCGCAACCTGCAAGGGCAGATCGCCCGCGTCGACCGCCGCCAGGCGGTGCCGCTGTCTTATTCGCAACAGCGCATGTGGTTCCTCTGGCAAATGCAGCCCGACAGCCCGGCCTATAACGTGGGCGGCATGGCGCGCTTGCGCGGCACCTTGCACGTCGAGGCGTTCGAGCGAGCGCTGCATGCGCTGATCGTGCGTCACGAAGCCCTGCGTACAACGTTCCCCAGCATCGACGGGGTGCCCTACCAGTGCGTGGCCGAAGACAGCGGCCTGCACCTGCACTGGCAGGACTTCAGCGCCTTGCCCGGCGCTGCCCGTGCGCAACGCCTGCAACAGCTGGCTGACGACCAGGCGCACCAGCCGTTCGACCTTGAACGCGGCCCGCTGCTGCGCGCCTGCCTGGTCAAGGCCGCAGAGCGCGAGCACTTCTTCGTGCTGACCTTGCACCATATCGTGACCGAAGGCTGGGCCATGGACATCTTCGCCCGCGAGCTGGGTGAACTGTACGAGGCCTTTGTCGACGACCGCGAGTCGCCATTGGCGCCACTGCCGGTGCAGTACCTGGACTACAGCGTGTGGCAACGGCAATGGCTGGAAAGCGGCGAGGGCGCTCGCCAACTGGCCTACTGGCAAACGCGCCTGGGCACCGAGCACCCGGTGCTGGCGTTACCCGCCGACCGCCCACGCCCGGCGGTGCAAAGCCACCGGGGCGGGCTGTACCGCTTCGAGCTCGACCCGGCCCTGGTCGAGCGCGTACATGCCTTCAACAGCCAGCGTGGCCTGACCCTGTTCATGACCATGACGGCCACCCTGGCTGCCTTGCTGCACCGCTACAGTGGCCAGCGCGACCTGCGCATCGGTGCGCCGGTGGCCAACCGCATCCGCCCGGAAAGCGAAGGGCTGATCGGCGCCTTCCTCAATACCCAGGTGCTGCGCTGCGAACTGGATGGGCAGATGAGCGCCAGCGCCTTGCTGGAGCAGGTGCGCCAGGCTGCCATCGAAGGCCAGTCGCACCAGGACCTGCCGTTCGATCAACTGGTCGAGGCCCTGCAACCGCCACGCAGCAGTGCCTATAACCCGTTGTTCCAGGTGATGTGCAACGTGCAGCGCTGGGCCTTCCAGCAAAGCCGCAGCCTGGCCGGCATGCAGGTGGATTACCTGGTCAACGACGCCAGCGCCACCAAGTTCGACCTGTACCTGGAAGTGACCGACCTGGATGGCCGCCTGGGCTGCTGCCTGACCTACAGCCGTGACCTGTTCGATGAGCCGCGTATCGCGCGCATGGCCGAACACTGGCAACAGCTGCTGGTCGGGCTGCTCGACAACCCGCAACAGCGCCTGTGCGAGCTGCCGATGCTGAGCAGCAGCGAGCAGCAGCAACTGCTGGGCCAGTTGCAGGGCGACCCGCACTTGGGCCTCGGGCAGACCCTGCACGGGTTGTTCGCGGCCCAGGCCGCACGCGCGCCGCAGGCCGGGGCGCTGACCTTCGCCGGCCAGCACCTGAGCTATGCCGAGCTCGAGCAGCGCGCCAACCGCCTGGCCCGGGCCCTGCGCGAACGGGGTGTCGGGCCGCAGGTGCGGGTAGGCCTGGCGCTGCAGCGCTCGCTGGAAATGGTGGTTGGCCTGCTGGCCATCCTCAAGGCTGGCGGCGCCTATGTGCCACTGGACCCTGAATACCCGCTCGACCGCCTGCGCTACATGATCGAGGACAGCCGTATCGGCCTGCTGCTGAGCCAGCGCGAGCTGCTGCAAAGCCTGGGCGAATTGCCCGAAGGTGTGGCGCGCTGGAGCCTGGAAGACGACGCAGCCAGCCTGGCGGCCTACAGCGCTGCGCCGCTGGACAACCTCAGCCTGCCGCAGCACCAGGCTTACCTGATCTACACCTCCGGCTCCACCGGCAAACCCAAGGGCGTGGTCGTCAGTCATGGCGAATTCGCCATGCACTGCCAGGCCGTGAGCGCCGCGTTCGGCATGCGCAGCGACGATTGCGAGCTGCATTTCTATTCGATCAACTTCGACGCCGCCAGCGAGCGGCTGTGGGTGCCACTGTTGTGCGGTGCGCGGGTGGTGTTGCGTGCCCAGGGGCAGTGGGGTGCGGAGGAAATATGCCAATTGGTGCGTGAGCAGCAGGTGAGCATCCTTGGTTTTACCCCAAGCTACGGGAGCCAACTGGCGCAATACCTGGGCGGCCAGGGCGAGCAGCTGCCGGTTCGCCTGGTGATCACCGGTGGCGAGGCGCTGACCGGTGAGCACCTGCAGCGTATTCGCCAGGCATTCGCGCCCCAGCAGTTCTTCAATGCCTATGGGCCGACCGAGACCGTGGTCATGCCGCTGGCCTGCCTGGCCCCAGAGGTGCTGCCCGCAGCGCTGGGCAGTGTGCCGATCGGCCAGGTCATCGGCAGCCGCACGGCCTACATCCTCGACGAAGACCTGGCGCTGTTGCCGCAAGGGGGTATCGGTGAGCTGTATGTCGGCGGCGCCGGCCTGGCCCAGGGCTACCACGATCGCCCGGGCCTGAGCGCCGAGCGCTTCGTTGCCGACCCGTTCGGCAGCGCAGGTGGGCGCCTGTACCGCACCGGTGACCTGGTACGCCTGGGCGCCGATGGCCTGGTCGAGTATGTTGGCCGCGCCGACCAGCAAGTGAAAATTCGCGGTTTCCGCATCGAACTGGGCGAGATCGAAAGCCGTCTGCAGGCACACGCCGATGTCGACGAGGCAGTGGTACTGGCCCTCGACCTGCCAGGCGGCAAGCAGCTGGTGGGCTACCTGGTGTGCCAGCAGGCCGCAGCCGACAACGAGGTGCAGCACCGCCTGCGCGAAGCCGTGAAGGCCGAGGCCCGCCAGCACTTGCCAGACTACATGGTGCCTGCGCACCTGGTGCTGCTTGACAGCCTGCCGCTGATGGGCAACGGCAAGCTCGACCGCCGCGCCCTGCCGCTACCGGACCTTGAGCAAGCCCGCCAGCACTACCAGGCCCCTGGCGATGACGTGCAAGCTCGGCTGGCGCAGATCTGGGGCGAGGTGCTCAACGTCGCCCAGGTGGGGGTGCAGGACAACTTCTTCGAACTGGGCGGCGATTCGATCCTGTCGATCCAGGTGGTCAGCCGGGCGCGGCAGGCCGGTCTGCAGTTCACGCCACGCGACCTGTTCCAGCACCAGACCATCCAGACGCTGGCCGCTGTGGCAAGGCAGAGCGAAGCGCACAGCAGCATCGACCAGGGGCTGCGCGAGGGCCAGGTTGGCCTGACGCCGATCCAGCACTGGTTCTTCGACAGCGAGGTGCCGCAGCCACAGCATTGGAACCAGGCGCTGCTGCTGGCGCTGCGCCAGCCGCTGGATAAAGCCACGCTGGAGCAGGCGCTGGCCGCGCTGGTGCAGCATCACGACAGCCTGCGCCTGCGTTTCAGTGCCGCCGCGGGCCGTTGGCAGGCTGCCTACACCCAGCCGGCTGAGGATCAGCTGTTGTGGGCTGCCACCGTCGCCGATTTTGCCGATTGCCAGGCGTTGTACAGCGATGTGCAGCGCAGCCTCGACCTGCAGCAGGGCCCGCTGCTGCGCGGCCTGCTGGTGACGGACGGCCAGGGCCACCAGCGCCTGCTGCTGGCGATTCACCACCTGCTGGTCGATGGTGTGTCCTGGCGTGTGCTGCTGGAAGACTTGCAGGCGCTGTACCGTGGCCAGCCACTGCCCGCCAAGACCCATGCCATGGGCGACTGGGCCGCGCGCCTGGCCAGCTATGCCGGCAGCGATTCGTTGCGTGACGAGCTGGGCTGGTGGCAAAGCCAACTGGGGGGTGCCCGCCGTGAGCTGCCCTGCGATCACCCGCAGGGCGGTAACCTGCACCGCCACGCGCTAACCCTGACGACCGGCCTGAACGCCGAGCAGACCCGGCAGTTGCTGCAACAGGCCCCGGCTGCCTACCACACGCAGGTCAACGACCTGCTGCTGACCGCGCTGGCGCGGGCCATGTGCCGCTGGAGTGGGGACGACAGCGTGCTGGTGCAGCTGGAAGGCCATGGCCGCGATGGGCTGTTCGAGGATATGGACCTGACCCGCAGCGTGGGCTGGTTCACCAATGCCTACCCGTTGAGCCTGCGCCCGGTGCCCGGTGAGGATGACGCCGCGCGGGCAGGCTCGATCAAACGCATCAAGGAGCAGCTGCGCCAGGTGCCGCACAAAGGCCTGGGTTACGGCGTGCTGCGCTACCTGGCAGACGACGCCGGGCGCGAGCAGATGGCGGCGTTGCCGCAGGCACGCATTACCTTCAATTACCTGGGCCAGTTCGACCAGCAGTTCGACAGCGCGGCGCTGTTCCAGCCGCTGGATGCCCCGGCCGGCCTGGCCCACGACCCCGACGCGCCGCTGCCCAACTGGCTGAGTGTCGATGGCCAGGTGTATGGCGGCGCCCTGCAGCTGCGCTGGACCTTCAGCGCCGAACGCTACGACAGGCAGACCATTGCCGCGCTGGCCGAAGCCTACCGCCTGGAGCTGCTGGCATTGGTGGAGCATTGCCTGGCCGAGGGCAATGGTAGTTTCACCCCTTCGGATTTCCCGCTGGCGCACCTGACGCAAGCGCAGATCGACGCCCTGCCGGTGCCGGCAGCGCAGATCGAGGACGTGTACCCGCTGAGCCCGATGCAGGAGGGCATGCTGCTGCATACCCTGCTGGAGCCGGGCACCGGCCTGTACTACATGCAGGACCGCTACCGCATCAACAGTGCGCTGGACCCCAATCGCTTCGCCCAGGCCTGGCAGGTCGTGGTGGCGCGCCACGAAGCACTGCGCGCCTCGTTCAGCTGGAACAGCGGTGAGGCGATGTTGCAGATCATTCACAAACCGGGCGACCTGGCCGTCGACTATCAGGACTGGCGCGGGCTTGCCGAGGCTGCGCAGGAGCAACGCCTGCAAGCCTTGCACAAGCAGGAGCGCGAGGCGGGCTTCGCCTTGCTCAGCGAGGCACCGTTCCACCTGCGCCTGGTGCGCGTGGCAGACGAGCGCTACTGGTTCATGATGAGCAACCACCACATCCTGATCGATGCCTGGTGCCGCTCGCTGTTGATGAACGACTTCTTCGAGGTTTACCAGGCACTTGGCGAGGGCCGCCAGGCGCAGTTGCCGGTGCCGCCGCGCTACCGCGACTACATTGGCTGGCTGCAACGCCAGGGGCTGGACGATGCGCGGGCCTGGTGGCAGGCCAACCTGGCCGGGTTCGAGCGCGCCACGGCGCTGCCCAGTGACCGCCCATTGCGCCATGACCATGCCGGCAGCGGCATGGTCGTGGGCGACTGCCATACCCGCTTGCAGGTGAGCGAGGGCGTGCGCCTGCGCGAACTGGCGCAGGCGCACCAGCTGACCGTCAACACCTTTGCCCAGGCGGCCTGGGCGCTGCTGCTGGCGCGTTACAGTGGCGAGCGTGACGTGGCCTTTGGCGTGACCGTGGCCGGCCGCCCGGTCAGCATGCCGCAGATGCAGCGCACCGTGGGCCTGTTCATCAACAGCGTCGCGTTGCGCGTGCGCCTGCCGCTGGCCGGGGAGCGTTGCAGCGTGCGCCAGTGGTTGCACAGCCTGCTGCAAAGCAACATGGAGCTGCGCGAGTACGAGTACCTGCCCTTGGTGGCGATCCAGGAGTGCAGCCAACTGCCCAAGGGCCAGCCGCTGTTCGACAGCTTGTTCGTGTTCGAGAACGCCCCGGTGGAAACCGCCGTGCTCGACCATGCGCAGCACCTGAACGCCAGCTCCGACTCGGGCCGTACCCACACCAACTTCCCGCTCACGGCGGTGTGCTACCCCGGCGATGACCTGGGCCTGCACCTGTCGTTCGACCAGCGCTACTTCGACTACCCGACCGTCGAGCGCCTGCTGGCCGAGTTCAAGCGGCTGTTGCTGGCGCTGGTAGAGGGCTTTGCCGGGGAGGTGAGCGAACTGCCGTTGCTGGGCGCCGAAGAACAGCGCTTCCTGCTGGAAGACTGCAACAGCACCGGGCGGGCTTATCCGCTGGAGCAAAGCTACGTTGCCCAGTTCGAAGCGCAAGTGGCCGCGCACCCGCAGCGCGTGGTTGCCCGCTGCCTGCAAGCCGCCTACGACTATGCCGGTCTGAACCTGGCCGCCAACCGCCTGGGCCACGCACTGATCCTGGCCGGCGTGAAGGTCGACCAGCCGGTGGCGCTGCTGGCCGAGCGCGGCTTGCCGCTGCTGGGCATGATCGTCGGCAGCTTCAAGGCCGGCGCCGGCTACCCGCCGCCGGGCCCCCGCCCGCCCCCCTGCCGCTGGACCCTGGCCTGCCGGCGGCGCGCCTGCAAAGCATCATCGAGCTCAGCCGCACGCCGGTGCTGGTGTGCAGTGCCGCCTGTGCCGAGCAAGGGCGGCAACTGTTGAGTGCGCTGCCCACGCAGGCGCGCCCGCAACTGCTGGTGTGGGAGGAAATCCAGGCCAGCCAGGTCGCCAGCCACAACCCTGGGATTCACAGCGGGCCGGACAACCTGGCCTACGTGATCTACACCTCAGGTTCCACCGGCCTGCCCAAAGGCGTGATGGTCGAGCAGCGCGGCATGCTCAACAACCAGTTGAGCAAGGTGCCTTACCTGGGCCTCAGCGAGCAGGATGTGATAGCCCAGACGGCGTCGCAGAGTTTCGACATTTCCGTGTGGCAGTTCCTGGCTGCGCCGCTGTTCGGGGCTACCGTGCAGATCGTGCCGAACGCCATCGCCCATGATCCGCAGGGCCTGCTGGCGCATGTGCAGGCCAGTGGCATCACCGTGCTGGAAAGCGTGCCATCGCTGATCCAGGGCATGCTGGCCAACGACCACCAGGCGCTCGATAGCCTGCGCTGGATGCTGCCAACCGGCGAGGCCATGCCACCGGAGCTGGCCGCGCAGTGGCTGCAGCGCTACACGCAGGTGGGGCTGGTGAACGCCTATGGCCCGGCGGAGTGCTCGGATGACGTGGCGTTCTTCCGGGTCGATGCCGCCTCGACTCAAGGCGCCTATTTGCCGATCGGCACGCCAACCGACAACAACCGCCTGTACCTGTGCGGGGACGATCAGGCACTGGTGCCGCTGGGCGCGGTGGGTGAACTGTGCGTGGCTGGCACCGGCGTTGGCCGTGGCTACGTTGGCGACCCGGTGCGCACGGCACTGGCGTTCATCCCGCACCCGTACGGTGCGCCGGGCGAGCGTCTGTACCGTACTGGCGACCTGGCGCGGCAGCGCCCGGACGGTGTGCTGGAGTACGTTGGGCGCATCGACCACCAAGTGAAAATTCGCGGTTATCGTATCGAGTTGGGCGAGATCGAGGCGCGCCTGCACGAACAGGCACAAATCCGCGATGCTGCCGTGGGGGTGCAGGAGGGTGCCAATGGCAAGCACTTGGTCGGTTACCTGGTTGCGCACCAGGGCATTGCCGGGGACGCTGAATTGCTGGAGCGGATCAAGCAACGCCTGCGCGCCGAGTTGCCGGAGTACATGGTGCCGTTGCACTGGGGCTGGTTCGACAGCCTGCCGCACAATGCCAACGGCAAGCTGGACCGCAAGGCCCTGCCCGCCATCGACATCGGCGGCCAGCGCGGCCAGGCCTACCAGGCACCGCGCAATGAGCTGGAAGACGTACTGGCGGGTATCTGGGCCGATGTGCTCAAGGCTGAGCGGGTCGGGGTGCACGACAACTTCTTCGAGTTGGGCGGGCACTCGTTGCTGGCCACGCAGATAGCCTCGCGGGTGCAGAAGCAGTTGCAGTTGAACGTGCCGCTGAGGGCGATGTTCGAGTGCAGCACCGTGGCGGAGCTGGCGGAGTATGTGCAGGGGCTGCAGGGCAGTGCACTGGATGACGACAAGGTCGATCGGCTAAGTGACCTGATGGCGGAGCTGGAGGGATTGTAAACCGCAGGCTATGCCCCCCCCGCCAATGTCTGGCGGCGGGGGCGCGCCATGCAAACTAGATGACTGGATTTACATCGCAGCGTTGATGAAAGCTTCATCATAGGACTTTGCGCTGTAGCGGGTCAGAAACGCTTCACCATTCCCGAACGGCTCGATGCGCTGGTGTGCAAGCATGTAGAACCGGTGGCAGTTCGTTACGATTTCTTCGGTGTGGTGAGACGATACCAACACGCTGGCCCCATCTGCACACGCATTCTTTATGCCCAGCCAGATGTAGTGTCGAAACTCAGGGTCTATGCCGGCGGTCGGTTCGTCGAGGATAATCAGGTCACCACCCATGAGCAGTAGTGTGAGGGTGATGAAACTGCGGATTTCGCCGTAACTGCAGGTCGATGCCTTTTTCTCAGAGAGGTTGGCGTAGCGCTTTGACAACGCAGGCGACCACTGGCAGAGGCGCGCAAGGGCCTGATGGTGACTGGGTGCCGATGTTGAATTCAACTGGGTGATCAGTTCATAGGCCTCGCCCATTTTCAGCAGCGGCGGTGGCGTTAGTACTTGCGTCAGGTAAAGCTGGCACTTGGAAACGTTGATGATATTGCCTTGGCTAGGCTTTCTGACATTGCATATCAAATCGAAAAGTGTCGTTTTGCCCGCGCCGTTGCATCCCAGTATTCCGACTGCCTCACCTTCGCTTAGGCTCAGCGAGATATTCTGGAGAAGCGGCGTGTCGGGGTGGGAAAAGCTGAGTTTGTCGAGCGTCAGAAGATTCATTCAATATCGACTCCAGATGGGTTGGATTCTGAATAACTTCGCTGTGACATAAAACCCTATTGCTGAGGCAGCAACGGCTGCAGAGAAGCTCACGCTGAGTGATAGCTGCCCATTGATGATGTTTGCGCTCAAGTAAAGCGGATTGATCGCGCCGAGCCAGTGCGAGGTGTTGGAAGGTGCGCTACCCAGGTAACCAGAAAAGAGCATGAGAAACGAAAGGAATGAAAATACCGTGCCGGCGGTACTGAACCTGATCGGCAGCGCAGCAATGGCCAGGCCTATGCAGGAAAATAGTAAATAGCTTGTGTAGAAAGCCGCTGTGAGATGCAGGAATTCTGGCAGCGAGTAGGGGCCGTACAGTGGCTTGGTGATGATATAGAAGGCGCTTGAATACAGCAGGCTGATCACGCTATAGCTGAGGGCATGTGACGTCAGGAACAGCGTGATGGCCTCCCGTCGGTAGATGAATGAACGGACAAAACCGCTCTCCCGTCTGCCAATCAAGTAGAAGCTCAGGCCGAAAAAGGCGACGTTTGCGGAGATGTAGGCGTAAAACCAGGCCGCGGAGTGCGTATAACTGGAAGCTGAGAGGCCCGTAAATGAAGCGTTCTGCTTCATGATCATGAACATCATGCACGGTGCTACTGCAGTCCACAGCAGTGCGGTAGGTTCTCTCAAGTGCTCAACGAGTAGTAGCCTGGCGACCGAAATTATTCTTCTTGTTCGTCTCATGGTATGCACCCTTCGGAGGTCATGAAGAAGACATTACGCCTGGTGCTATTTTGGAACCAAGCCCTCATGTACGGCGGTTGGGCGCTGAATGTCTGCTGCGAAATCTTTTATTGTCAGGATTGAGGGGTGTCAAGTTTTTCCGCTGAATATTCAGTTTCTAGGAGTAGGTGCGTTTGTTGAGGTGGTGATGCTTGTTGTGAGGGGCGTCTGAAGGATGTTTCTGACAATTAATTGATTAGTGGTATTGAGCGGGGCTTTTCAGTTTTTGGTGTGGGCCGTTTCCTGCTGGCTTGTAAGGCGTGTAGAAATTTTTATTATGAATACTCTATTTGAGATGAGCGGTATCGATAGTTCTGGTGCGCAATTAAGTGTTACAAGGAATAGCTTTTTTGCCGAATTCTAGATCGAGCACCGTGCGGGCGGCGCTCGCTATTTACAGCACTCACCTCAGGCGCTAGCGCTTGCCAAGAATCTTCCCAAGCATCTCCGGCCGTGGTGCGCCTTGCTGGCTCTGCAGCTGACCCTGGTCATCCTGGTAGAAAATCGCTGGGGTGGCCTGCAACCCCATCTCTTCCATCAACGCCATGTTTGCCGCCAACTTTTGCTGAACCGCCGGCGGCACCTGCTTCAGCGCTGTCAGGGTGCTGGCCTTGCCGGCCTTCTCATGCGCGTGCAAAGCCTTGGCCGGGTCTTGTGCCGCCAGCAGGGCGGCCGACTTGCCTGGGCTGTCTTCGCGGATGATGCCGACCATGATGTGGCGCAACTGCACCTTGCCCGACTCGACCCAAGGCCGTGCCTGTTCCCAGAACATGTTGCAGTACGGGCAGTTGGGGTCGCTGAACAGGTACACCTTGCGCGGTGCATCGTCCCTGCCATCGGCGATCCAGGCGGTTTTCTCCATCTTCGCCCAGATTTCCTTGCTCATCGGCGCATACACCAGCTTTTCCAGCGGCTCTGCGCTCAGGTCCTTGCCCTGTTCGTCGAACAGGTTGCCGACCAGTACGTGCTTGCCGTCGGGCGTCAGGTACAGGGCCAGGGCGTTGTTCTGGTACTCGGCGGCGTAACCGCGCAGGCCGTTGGGGGCGTCGAAGCTGCCTTTGATCACGGCACCCTTGGCTTGCAGTTGCTGAACCGCCTTGGGCAGCTCTTCGGCCTGCAAGGCGGGGGCGGCCAGCAGGGCCAGGGACAGGGGCAACAGTGCAGTCAATCGCATTTCAGTTTCCTTGTGCGGCAGGGGCGGGCGCAGCGGCCCGCTCGAAAGGTTCCAGGGCATGGCGCAGGCTGGCCCGGGACAACTCCCCCAGGTGGCTACCGACCAACCGCCCCTGGGCGTCATAGAACAGCGTGGTGGGCAGGGCCATCGAACCGACGCGTTGGGCCAGCAGGCCGGTGCCGTCGAACAGCACGTGGGTCAGGCTCAGGCCGGTGGTGGCGAGGAAGGTGCTGACGTTTTCCGGGGTTTCGCCCTGGTTGACGAACAGGAAGGTCACGTTCGGGTATTCGCTCTGCGCCTGCTGCAGCACCGGCATTTCGCGCCGGCAGGGTGGGCACCAGGTGGCCCAGAGGTTGATCACCAGCGGTGTACCGCGGTAGCTGTGCAGCGCCACGGGCTGGCCGCCGGCATTGCGCAGGTTCAGTTCGGGGAGTTCGGTGCCCTTGCTGTACAAGTGCCCGCCAAAGCTGGCCAGGCCCCAGAACAGCGCGCCGCTGAACAGCGCCCAGCCCAGCGGGCGGCGCAGGCCTGGGTGGCGCCAGCCCTGCCACAGGGCACCGCCCACGATACCCGCCAGGCCCGACCAGAACAGAAAGCCGCCATCACGGATGTCGATGATTTGCAGCGGATCGTCCCGGTACATCGGCCAGTACGCCAGCACGAACCCCGCCCGCGCGCTGAGCAAACCAAGCAGAAACAGGTTGAACAGCGCCGACTCCGGGCTTTCACCGCCGCGCCGTGCGACCCACCAGCCGACCACGCTGGCGATCACCAGCGCGGTGAGCATGAGCAGGTGGTTCAGGGCCATGGTCAGCGGCCCCAGGGTCACGGTGAGCATCAGCCTTGGCTCCTGGTCTGGGCCCAGTGTTGCTGGAACGCGGCGGCGTCCACTTCACCGGTGATGCGCCGCGCGCGGCGCTCTTCGCCTTCTGGGCCGATCCAGATGATGCTGGGCGGGCCCGGTACCTGGTAGCGTTGTAGCAGCGCTTTGCTGGCGGGGCTGTTGGCGGTCACGTCCAGCCGCAGCAGGTGCACACCGGCCAGCCCGGCCTGCACGTCGCTGCGGCTGAACACTTGTTTTTCCATCACTTTGCACGACACGCACCAGTCGGCGTAGTAGTCGAGCATGACCCATTGCCCGCGAGACTTGGCGGCATCGAGTTCGCGTTGCAGGTCTTCTGGGCGGCTGACGGTGACGAAGCTGTCCTCGGCATGCGCAGCAGTGGCTGGCGCGGCTGCCCCCCCGGCGAATGGGCGCAGGGGTTGCCAGAGGTCGTCGCCGCCGGCTGCCGCGCCGACCAACAGCAAGCCCCCCCACAGCGCCCCCAGCAGCGGCACTGCGCGCAGTGCCGGCAACCGCTGCAGGGCCGGCCAGGCTGCCCAGGCCAGGGCGACCAGCCAGGCACCGGCGAGTGCCAGCAGCAGGCTGGCCGGCAGCAGGCTGCGCACGGTGTACAGCGCCATGGCCAGGAACACGAAGCCGAATACCGCCTTTACCCGGTCCATCCAGGCGCCCGGGCGTGGCAGGTAGCGGTTGCCCAGGGTGACCAGCAACAGCAGCGGCACGCCCATGCCCAGGCCAAGGGCAAACAGCACCAGCGCGCCTTGCAGCACATCGCCGCTTTGCGCGATGTACAGCAGCGCCCCGGCCAGAGGCGCGGTCATGCAGGGGCCCAGCAGCAACCCGGACAACGCGCCCAGCAAGGCCGCACCATACAGGTTGCCGCCGCGGGTGCCTCGCCCGGCCCGGTCGAGACGATCACGCAGGGCGGCGGGCAACTGCAGTTCGAAGGCGCCGAACATCGGCAGGGCAAGGATGATGAACAGCCCCGCCAGGCTGCCCAGCAGCCAGGGTTGTTGCAGCCAGGCTTGCAGGCTGGCGCCTAGCAGCGCGGCGACCACGCCCAGGGCGGCGTAGACCAGGGCCATGCTCAGTACGTAGACCCCGGCCAGCAGCCAACCGCGGCGGGCGCTGGCACCGTTGCCCAACACCAGCCCGGCGAGAATCGGCAGCATCGGCAGCGAGCAGGGGGTAAAGGCCAGCAACAGGCCCAGGCCGAAGAAGGCCAGCAGGCTCCAGACCAGGTGCCCCTGTTGCAGGCCGCTGGCCAAGGCCTGGTCGCTGGCTTGTTCGGCGGCCGGCGCTACGCTGCCGCCCAGGTCGATGCTGGTGGTTTGTGGCGGGTAGCACAGGCCGGCGTCGGCGCAGCCCTGCCAGCCCAGGCGCAACTGGCCCTGGGCGTTGGCCGGCAGCAGCAGTTCAAGCTGGTCACGGTACACCGCGCTGTCGCCGAAGAACTCGTCGTGGTGGTTGAGTGCCGGCGGCAATTGCGGCTGTTGATCGCTCGGCAGGCCATCGAATTTGAGGCGCTTCTGATACAGGTAGTAGCCCGGCTTGATCTGGAAGTACAGGCGCATCTGGCCGTCGGCCTGGCGGTCGTGGGTCAGTACGAAGGCCTGCTCGACCGGCAGGAAATCGGGTTTGACGTCGAACGGGTTGGCTTGCAGGGGGCCAGCCAGTAGCAGTGTCAGGAAGAGCAGGAGAACGCGCATGTCTTCGCCTTGGCAGATCGGGGAATGGGGCCATGCTGGCTGGGGTTGATTAAATGAAGGTTAACGGCGGTTTTGAAGAGGGTGTGAGGGTTTTCGGTGTTTGACGGGGGATTTGCAGCGCCTGTGAGATCGA
>NZ_AEWE02000081.1:77467-99840 GCF_000190455.2 Pseudomonas sp. TJI-51 | reverse complement strand
GCGATAGGGCCGCGAAGCGGCCCCGGGATTTCACTTACTGCGCGATGGTCTTCACCGAAACCCCACGCTCGACCGGCGTAGAGGTGCGCCCATACACATCTTCGAAGCGCTCGATATCATCTTCACCCAGGTAACTCCCGGACTGCACCTCAATGATCTCCAGCGGGATCTTGCCCGGGTTGCGCAGGCGGTGCACCGACGCAATCGGGATGTAGGTCGACTGGTTCTCGGTCAGCAGGAACACGTTTTCGTCGCAGGTCACCTCGGCAGTGCCGGACACCACGATCCAGTGTTCGGCGCGGTGGTGGTGCATCTGCAGCGACAGGCTGGCGCCTGGCTTGACGGTGATGTGCTTGACCTGGAAGCGGCCGCCCATGTCCACCGAGTCGTAAGAACCCCATGGGCGATACACTTCCAGGTGATTCTGGGTTTCGCTACGGCCCTGTTCGTCCAGTGTCTTGACCATCTGCTTCACGCCCTGAACCTTGTCCTTGTGGGCGATCATCATGGCGTCCTTGGTCTCGACCACCACGATGTTCTCAAGGCCGATCACCGACACCAGCTTGCCGTTACCGTGGATCATGCAGTTGCGGCTGTCCTGCACCACCACATCGCCCTTGGTGACGTTGCCATTGTCGTCCTTCTCATGCACCTCCCACAACGACGACCAGCAGCCCACGTCACTCCAGCCGGCCGACATCGGCACGACACAGGCGCGCTGGGTTTTTTCCATCACCGCGTAGTCGAGGGAGTTGTCCGGGCAGCAGGCGAAAGTGGCGGGGTCGATGCTCAGCACATCGCCGTCTTCCTGGCTACGCTCCAAGGCCAGTACACAGGTGTCGTAGATATCGCCATCGTGCTTTTTCAGCTCCTCAAGGAAGCGGCTGGCGCGGAACAGGAACATGCCGCTGTTCCAGAAGTAACCACCGGCCTGGACAAACTCGGTGGCGCGCTTCTCGTCGGGCTTCTCGACGAACTGCGCGACCCGCGCCACGCCCTCGGGCAGCAATGCATCCTGGCTGGAGCGGATGTAGCCGTAGCCGGTTTCCGGCTTGGTCGCCGGTACCCCGAACAACACCATCTCGCCGCGCTCTGCCGCTACGGTGGCCAGGGCCAGGGCACGTTGCAGGGCCTTCTGGTCCTCGATCACATGGTCGGCGGGCAGCACCAGCATCAGTTCGTCACGGCCTTCGTTGACCAGTTTCATCGCGGCCATGGCCACCGCGGGCGCCGTATTGCGGCCAAACGGCTCCATCAGGATGCCTTGGGTTTCCAGCTTCAGGGCAGCCAGCTGCTCCTGCACGATGAACTTGTGGTCCTTGTTGCAGACCACGATCGGCGTGTCCATGCCCTCGAACGCCAGGCGCGAGAGGGTTTGCTGGAACAGCGTATGTTCACCGGTCAGGGCCAGGAACTGCTTGGGGAACTGCTTGCGCGACAAAGGCCACAGACGCGAACCGCTACCACCAGAAAGAATTACCGGGATCATCATGTTTCTCCAATAGTCGTTGAGAGGCAGGGGAATCAGTTGCTAGCCACGGGGCGAGTTACCCACACCGGCGACAAGGCGTTGCCGGAACCCGTTACGTACAGCACTGCGGCTTCGCCGCGCTCAAGGGCGACTGGCTTCACGTCACCCACTTTCTTGTCACCTTGGTACAGCGCCAGGTTCACCTTGACCGGGTTGATCTCGCGCTCGCCACGGCCGTTGGCGGCCACCTGCTTGACCACTTCGGTCGTGCCGTCGGCGGTTTTCAGGGTCAGCTGCTGGTCGCTCAGGTTCTGCACGCGCACCAGGGCTTTCTGCTTGTTCTTGAACGGCGGCTCTTCGATCAGCTTCGGGTTGCCGCTGCTGCTGTTGACCAGGGTGTAGTACTTGTCCGAGGCCAGCTTGACCGGCACGCTCTTGCCGCCGACCTTGGCGGTGTAGTCACCGCCAGGCAGGAAGCTGAAATCGCTGCTGGCCTGGGCGCCAACCTGCTTGATCTGGGTGTTGCCCACACTGGCGGCAGCCGGTGCACTGGTGGCGTTGTACAGCCGCACGAACGTGGAGCCTTTCGGCGCGCTGGGGCCATACAGGGCGGCGTCGGCGCCGGCGAAGGCCTGCATGGAGGCAAGGGACAGGCCGGCCGCCAGGGTGAGGGCTTTGGCAATGGAAGTCTTGGTAGTCATGTGCGTGTTCCTCTCTTCAGTCAGTGGTTCGTCCGGGTGGACGACAAGGCCAGGTTTTCTTCGGATTTACGGGCGTTCTTCAGCTGCGCGACCCAGTGCGGGTCGAAGCTGCTGAGGTCGTTCTTCATTGGCAGATATCGTTCTGGGAATTCCCACACCACCACTTGTGGCGCGGCGTTCTTGAAGGCATCGCTTTGCAGGTACTTGAGCATGGGCACCAACGGGCCGTGGCCGTCCTCGGCGTAATTGGCCACGTCGCTGCGCAGCGCCTGCTGCAGGGCGCCAAGGAAGTTCCAGTGCGGGTTGGCGCTGTAGCTGGTACCAACCAGTGCCACCGGTATGCGGCTGTCGGCGAACAGCGCGTCCGCGCCGTCACCCTCGGCCTCGGCGGCCCGGGTGGTACGCTGTTGCAGGCTGTCCGGGGCGGGCAGCAGGTTGCTGAACAAAGGGTCCAGTGGCAGGAAGTTGGTCAGGTCACCTTTGTACGGGGCGGTGCTGCCTGCTTCGGTGATGAAGGCCTGCGGGGCGCCGTCGAGCAGGTTCTGCCGGCGCACGGCGTCAGCCAGCGCCTGCGCCGCCACTTCGGCGCCCATCGGCGTCCAGTGGGTGTCGGTACGCAGGAACACCTGGCCGCGGGCCTTGGCCTGTGCCAGTGGGCCCATCAGCTCGGGCGCAAACACGTTGGCCTGGCGTGCCTGGGCGTGAAACTGGTTATACAGGTCGTCATGCAAGCTGGCCGGTTGTTGCTTGCCGATGTATTCGGCGTACACCCGCGCCTTGGCCGGGACGATCGCCAGCACCAGGTGCACGCCGTGCTGCTGCAGGGTGTCGCGTACACCGCGGATCAGCGCCAGGTTCTCTTGCATCAGTTGTTCGGCACCGGCGGTGGGCTTGAACTCTTCGTCACTGAACAACCACTGGTCGCGGCCCAGCACCACGCCGGGGCGGCCTTCGTGGAACAGCTTGAAGTCCATCGCCGCCCACAGGTTGGTGCCCAGGCGCTTGATCGGGAACTGGTCGTCGTAATGGGTTTCGGCTGCCTTGGCCAGTTTGCCGTTGAGCAGGGTCATCTGTTCGGTGCGCTGGAAACTTTCCAGCCCACCGGTGGACCAGACGCCCATGCCCACCAACAGGCCGATGAAGGACAGCGAATAGGTAATGCGTAACGTTCGGGTCATGTCAGCCACCTCAGAACTGGAAGTAGAGGAACGGCGAGTAGCTCTGCGCCGAAAGCTTGAGGATCGAGGCCACGAACAGCAGCAACACCAGCGCGCGGGTCATGACCCGGGTCCAGTCCAGGCCCAGCGAACCGTCGCTGTTGACCTGCACCGGGGTGGCCTTGGGCGTGGGTTTGGCGTTGCGGTAGAAGTCGCGCAGGCCGAAGAACGCCAGGGTGAGGTAGGCGATTACCAAGGTGGCGACCTGCAGGCCGGTGAGCTGGGCACGGTTGAGTTCCGACAGTTGCCAGTCGCCGAAGCTGAACATGGCGCCATACATGCGTGCGGCGACGTGCAGGTTTTCGGCGCGGAAGATCACCCAGCCGACCACCACCAGCAGGAAGGTGAAGGCCCATTTCACCGGGTTGAAACGCTGCGGGTTGGTGTCGATGCCCAGCGCCCGCTCGATCGCCAGCCACATGCCGTGCCAGGCGCCCCAGATGATGTAGGTGAAGTTGGCGCCATGCCACAGGCCGCCCAGCAGCATGGTCAGGAACAGGTTGCGGTAAGTGTTGAAGGTGCCTTTGCGGTTACCGCCCAGGGTGATGTACAGGTAGTCGCGCAGCCAGGTCGACAGGCTGATGTGCCAGCGCCGCCAGAACTCGGTGATGGACTGGCTGATGTATGGCTGCTTGAAGTTTTCCATGAAGCGGAAGCCCATCATCAGCCCCAGGCCGATGGCCATGTCGCTGTAGCCGCTGAAGTCGAAGTACAACTGCGCGGTGTAGGCCAGGGCGCCGAGCCAGGCATCCCCGGTGGTCGGGTTCTGCAGGGCGAAGCAGTGGTCGGCGACCACTGCCAGGGTGTCGGCGATGAACACCTTCTTGATGAAACCCTGCATGAAGCGGGTGCAGCCTTCGGAGAACTTGTCCAGGGTATGGGTGCGGTTGTTGAACTGGTCGACCAGGTCCTTGAAACGCAGCACGGGGCCGGCGATCAGGTGCGGGAAGATCGCCACGAACGCGGCGAAGTCGATCAGGTTGCGCGTGGCCGGGGTGTCGCCGCGGTACACGTCGATGATGTAGCTGATCGACTCGAAGATGTAGAACGAGATACCGATCGGCAGCAGCACGTGGGTGAGGATGAAGGGCTCCAGGCCAAACGAGGTGATGATCGCATTCAGGCTGTCGACACCGAAGTTGGCGTACTTGAAGTAGCCGAGAATGGCCAGGTCGACACCGACCCCCAGCAGCAGCCAGCGCTGTGCCGGCTTGGTGCGCACGCCGGCGGCACCCACTTTCAGGCCGATCCAGTAGTTCCACAGGGTGACCCCGGCGAACAAAGCCAGGAAGTCCACCCGCCACCAGGCATAGAAGATGTAGCTGGCGACCAGCAGCAGCAGGTTGCGATAACGTTGCCCGCTCAAGTAATACAGGCCGAGGAATATCGGCAAGAACAGGAACAGGAACACGTTGGACGAGAAGACCATCCCGGTTCTCCTTATTGTTCACAGCATCCGGGGCACAGCGCCCCCCAAACCCCCCAGCAAAAAGCTGGAGGGCAACTTAGATCCCTGTGGGAGCGGGCATGCCCGCGAACAAGGGCGAAGCCCTTGCCATGCACCGCGTTGGCTTCTTCGCGGGCATGCCCGCTCCCACAGGTACCGACCCCACAATGGGAGTCAGTTCACTTCTTGCTTGCTGCGCTCGGGTCATAGACCCGGGTCAGGTCGCCGCCCAGCCGGAAGCTGTTGAACGGCTGCATCCCGTGCTTGCGCTCCAGCGTGTCGCCGACGCAGTGGTACAGCGCGCACCAAGGCTCGAGCCAGGCGTACTTGTTGTCGACCTTGAGGTCTTTCATGTCCTGCTTCTCACCGGCACGTTCGGCGAAGTGACGGGGGTCGCGGGCGCCGTAGAGCACACCTTCGCCCAAGCGCTGCAGGGCAAAGTTGTTTTCGCTGCGTAGGTCCACGCCGTTGGCCTGGGCGAAGCTGGCAATCATCGCCAGCGGCGGCAGGGCGTAGTTGTGATAGGCCAGGGCACGTTGCTTGCGCTTGACCTCGTTGGGCAGGAAACCTTGTTCGTCGACCTGGTTGGCACCCACCTTGAATTCCTTCACCGCCCAGTCGAACAGGTCGCGGCGGTCGGTGGCCACGGCGGTGGCCATCACCGACCAGGCGGCCCAGTAGCTGTGGTTGTTGATCTTCTCCAGCGGCAGGTTGCTCCAGTCCTGCACGGTCTGCTCGGCCAGGCGGTCCAGCCATTTCTCGATCAGCTCGGCCTCGGCCTGGTGCGCGGCCAGCGGCTGGGCAGTGGAGAACTTCAGGCGCAGCCACGAGCCGCTCATGCTGCCCAGGGCCCATTTGCGCATCGACTTGCCGGTGTGGTTGTAGTCGGTGGACAGCAGCGCATTGGCCCGCGCCCAGGTCCCCAGCCAGGCCAAGGTGCAGTCGAGTTGCGCCGGGCGGCCATCACGCATGTATTGGCCGACCATCTTGCTCACGCCCTTTTCCAGCGTGGTGATGTCTTCGGTCGACTTGCGAAAGGCCTTTTCCGAGGCGACATTGAGCGTGGCACGGGCCTTGTCGGAGCCTTCGTACTTACTGCGGAATTGCAGCGCACCGGTGTAGGGTTTTGGTGCCGGCTCGCAGCGGAAATTGCCGTCGCCCGTTTTGGGTTTCTCGATGCCCTCGTAATAGCCTTGGGGTGGCACCAGCGCAGCGTGCGCGGCGCTGCCGAACAGCGCCATGGCGAGCAGGGCAGGGCGAAAGATTTGCTTGAATACGGTCATGGTCGCCTCACTGGCCGGCTTGCGCGGTTTGCGCAGGCACGGCGAAGTTGTTGCGTTTGCAGAGTTTGGCCTCGACTTTCTGGGTGCCGCTTTCCGGGCCTTGCACCTCGAACGCCAGCAGGCTCTGGTCGGCCCAGTCCTCGTCCTCGCGCATCTGGAAGACAAAGCGGCCGTCGGTGTCGGAGGTTTCCGGTTTTTCCAGCTTGATGTCTTCGTGGCGGCCGTTGAGGTACCACAGGGTGGCTTGCAGCACCTTCACCGATGGGTCGTCGAACCTGACATCCATCTGCAGGTTGCGGTTGATCAGCTGTTTCACCACGCCGCCCTTGCCGTTGACCATCAGCTCGTTGTTGCCGGGCTTGAGCGTGGTGCTGGCGCTCATCAGCGCCGGGCGGTCATTGCAGCCATCGTCGAGCAGGCCAAGGATTTGCCGCCAGATGGTTTCCTGGTCCAGGCGGTATAGCGGCGAGAACTCCCAGATCAGGATCTTGGGCGGGTTCTTGCGGAATTCCTCGCTGCCCAGGTATTGGATCATCGAGCCTTCCAGGCCACCGCCGGGGAAGGCGACGTTGAGCACATCGGCGCCGATGTACTGCTCGAGGAAACCGGAGAAGTTGTAGTTCTTGCCGCTGTGGCTGGTGCCGACCAAGGTGATCTGTGCGTTGCCGCTGTCGCCGAACAGGTCGTCGCCGCCGCCGCTGGAGCCTTTCGGCTCGGTGGCGAACTGGTCCATGTACTGGATGGCATAGCTGGTGCCACACAGTTGGCCGGCCACGTTGTGCAGGGTGCCCGTCTTGCCCATGCGGCCAGATTTCTTGGTTTCGAATTCCTTGCGCGGGATGCCCTCGAAAGCCGGCATCTTGTGCACGGTGTCGGCGACGATCCTGGCGGCGCGCTGGGCACCGTAAGGCGTCCAGTGCTGGTCACCGCGGAAGTAGAAGTCCTTGCCCTGGTCGGCGGCGGCCAGTTGCTCGTTGGTCAGCGGCGACAGGTCGGGCACGTTGTAGCCCATGCTGGCGAAGCGCTTGAGCATGGCCTGGTAGTTGCCCAGTGCCTTCTGGTAGTTGAACGCAGCTTTCTCGGCCGGGTTGAGCATGTTGCGGTTCACCAGGCCACGGGTGGGCTGGTACACCATCACCAGCTCCACGCCACGCTTCTTGAACGCGTCGTGCACTTGTTGCAGGCGCTTGTAGCCGGCCGGCGTGGTGCTGAATTCGGTGCGCAAGTCTTCGCGTGTGCGGAACAGCCAGTCGCCCTTGGCTTGCACCAGGGTGGTGAAGTTCTGCTGGTAGCGGGTGGTGTAGCGGCTGGCATCGTGCGCTTCGGGGCACAGCTGGCAGCAGGGCTCGGCCGTGAAGGTCGGGGCCTTGACTTCATCGGCGCGCACGCCCTGGCTGATTGCCAGAAGGGCAGCGGACAGGCCCAGCAGTTTCATCAGGTGTGGAGTCATGGTCTGGGCTTCCTTAATCGATCATTTCGGTCTGGCGCTCGACCGGGTCGATCAGCACAGCCTTCTGCTGGCGGACCAGCAGGTCGAGGATTTCGTCCTGGCGCTCGCCCAGCACGCCGTTGAGGCTGATGCCGCTGGCCTTGCGCGGTGCGAGCATGGATACCTTGTACAGCTCGACCGACAGCGGCGAGTCGATCGACAGCGGGCCTGAGCCGTTGGCCGCCAGTTCGCCGCCCACCACGATCAGCGACACCTTGGTGTCGAACGGATCGAGGGCGATGTCGCGGTCGGTGTCGGACAAGTCCTTGATGTGGCCGTACACCCCGACCAGGCCGTTGGCCATGGCCACGTTCTCGTACAGGCGGATGTTCACGCTGTTACGTACGCGTATGCCGTGGCGGCGGTTGTTGATCAGCTTGTTGCCCCAGATCAGGTTGTCGCCGCTTTCGTACAGGGTGATGCCGTCGGTGTGGTTGCGGTAGATCTCGTTGTAGGCCACCAGGTTGTTGACGCTGTTACGGTCGATCACCACGCCGGAGAGCTTGTTGTCGTAGCTCTTGTTGTTGATGATCCAGCTGTCGTTGACCTCACGCGAAATGATGATGCCGTGCTTCTTCTTGGTGCCGTAGACCGTGTTGCCGGCGATGATCAGGCGGTGCGAGCGGTCGTGGGGGTCGATGCCATAGACGATGTTGTCGTTGTAGGTATTGTCCTTGACCACGAAGTCCTGGGTTTCGTAGCAGTAGAAGCCGTACCACATGTCGCTGAACTGCGAACCGATGATCCAGCCGGTGGGTTCCGGGCGGCCCATGCGCTTGGCCATGTTCGGGGTGTACTGCGAAATGCTCACGCCGTACGACTTGGACTTGGCATAGCCGAAACTGGCCATCTTGGTATTGACGATATAGGTCTCGGTACCGCCCCACGACAGCAGGAACGGGCGGAACTCCTTGGGCGAGCGGAAGGTCGCCGGGCCGTTGTCTTTTTCCCGCCAGCCAGTCACCTGGGTGTCGGTGACGAACAGCTTGCCGTCGTTGACCAGGAACGCGCCGCCCTCCTGGGACAGGCGCAATTGCTTGACCTTGCCATCGATCTCGAGGATGCCCTTGCGGCCGACCACGATCGGCAGGCGCGCCAGGTAAACGCCCGGCTCGACTTCGCGCAGGTACTGTCGCGGCACCTGCTTGCTCAGCTCGACAAGGTCGACATGGCCGTCATCGATGAAGATCGCCTGCGGAATACCGTGCTGGCGCTGGACCCACTCGGCCGCCTTGTTGTCGCCGCCGACAAATTCCTTGAGGGTGTCCTCCTGGAACATGCGGCGCAGGCTGACCTTGCCCTTGTGGCTGCGGTCGATCTTCTTCTGCACGGCCTGGGCGGTGTAGCCGCTCAGGTCGGGCAGCTTGGGCGGGTCCAGGTGCAGGGGCTCGATCGGCGCGCTGGCCACGGTGTAGGTCTTGGCCTGCTGCAGCTCCTTGGCAATGACCTTGGGCTCTGCGGCGACGGCCAGGCCCGAGGCCAGCAACAAGGCGCTGGCCAACAGGCTGTGACGTAGGTGCGGGTGAAGGTTCATCAGGTTTCTCCCGGCCTCAGAAGCGCCAGATCACGTCGACGAAGGCGCGGTGCATGTACGAGTCCGCTTCCTTGCCATAGGCGTCGCCCGGCTTGAATACACCCGCGCGCAGGCGCACCAGGGCAGACGGCTCGTCGATGGCCTGGCTCATGGACGCGGGCAGCAGGCCTTGCTTGAAGTACTTGGTCACGACCACGTCCATCTCCTGGCCAAGGTCTTTTTCACCGTCGACCAGTTGGCGGTTCACACCGTTGTCGTCGACCACGGCGTTGATGCCGCTGGAGCCGATGTTCTGGTTGCCATCGACGCGCCAGAACTTGTGGTAGATCAGGCTGGCGTCATAGTCGTCGCGCAGTTGCCACGATGCGAACAGCGTGGCCGCCTGCAGGTTGCCCAGCTCGCCGCGGAAGGCCTCACCGAAGCGGTGTACCCGCGAGCGGGTGCCGGTGAAGTTGGAGCGGTTGCTCTCCAGCCCGGTCTGCTCGAAGTTGTTCGAACCATCGTCACCGCCGCCGCCGCTGCCGCGGGCGTAGGCCGCACCCACCTGCCATTGCGGGTCGAGGCGCAGGCGGATACCCAGGTCGGTGGCCCAGGCATTGACGTTGCCGCTCTGCTTGCCGGTGGCCACCTGGTCGTCACCCACCTGTTGGGTGGTGAGCTTGTCGCGGTCGCCGGTCAGCCAGGTGACGCTGCCCCAGTAGTTGACGGTGTGGTCATTGCGCCAGTTGTAGGCGTCGCTGTTGGCCTCGAGGCCCAGCCAGGTGAGGTCGCCGGTGCGGGTCTTGTCCAGTGCATCGACGGTTTCCCCGGGTTGGTTCAGGCTGCCGCTGTCATGGGTGTGGTGGGCGCGCAGGCCAACCCAGTGGCCGGGCGTCCATTGCGTGGCGATGTTGCCGTAGACGTGCGTACGGTCCTTGTCCTCGGGCGCCAGCTCGGTGAGGTCGGTGCGGTATTCGCTGAAGCGCTGGGCCACGCCCAGGTCGGCCTTGAGCAAGGTGGTGTCGAAGGTCCAGTTCAGCGCCTCGACGTTGGTGTCGCGCCACATGCCGTCATCGCTGCGCAGGCGCTGGCGACCCAGGCGCAGTTGCTCGCCAGGGTAGGCGGTGAGGCCGCTGTAGCCGACCCAGAATTCGCGCATGGCCAGGTAGCTTTTGTCTGGCTTGCGGCTGTCGTCACCGGTGTCGGTGGTGGTGCCGTCGTCGTTCTGGCGCAGGGTGTCGGTTTCGATGGTGTCGGTGGCTGCGACCGCCTGGCCCATGGCGTAGGCGCTCCAGTTGCCGCGCTCGCCGTACACCCATGGGCGCAGGTCCAGGCCCAGGCCGTTGACGTCGCCGCCGGGGCGGGTACCCAGGTCACGGTCGTCTTCCGATTGGCCGGTGATTTTCACGTCCAGGCCGAAATTTTTCTCAGCGGTCATTTCCGCCAGGGTCGGGCAGGACCACAGCAGGGCGAAGCTCAGGCCGATGCCGGCTTTCACGAAGGGATTGAGCGTCATAGCGAGTCCTCACCGTCTACTTCTGGTTCGTCGTCTTGCAGGGCTTCGGTGGCCAGGGTGCTGTTGGCGCCTTGGCTCATGCTGCCGCGGGCCTGCTTTTCCTGAGCCAGCAGTTGCTCGGCCTGGTGGCGCTGGTCCGGGGTCAGCTGCGGCTCCCGCCGGTGCCGCNNTGGCCGGGGGCCGGCGGCGGCTGGAGCCGTTGCAGCATTTCTGCCGCCTGCGGCGTGGGGTTGGCTTGTGCCAGCTGGGCGAACACCCAGGCATTGCCCGGTTGCGGGCGAATGCCATGGCCTTCGCTGAACAACTGGGCCAAGGCATAGTCGGCGCTGATCTGCCCGCCGCGGGCGGCGGCCAGCAGGTTGTCGACAGCCTTTTGCGGCTCGACGTTGCCCAGGTAACCACGGCGGTACAGCTGGCCCAGGTAGTAATGGGCGCTGGTTTCGCCAGCGTCGGCGGCCGCCTGCAGGTGGCGTTCGGCTTTCTTGGCGTCGGCCGGTACGGTCTTGCCTTCGTAGTACAGGCGGCCCAGCAGCAGTTCGGCACGTGGCAGCTCGGCTTCGCGACCCTTGTCGATGTAGGCCAGCAACTGGTCGGTGTCGCCCAGTTCGGGGAACTCGTACAGCAATTGCGCCAGGCTGACCCACGACGCCGGGTTGGCCGGTGCCACCTGTTCGAGCAAGTCCTTGGCAGTTTTTTCATCGGTCTGGCCAAGGCTGCGATCGGCCAGCACCCGGGCCACGCTGTCGACCCGGCTGGCTGGCACGGCACCACGGGCGTAGGCCGCCTGCAGCTGGCCGAGCAGGGCGGCCTGCTGGTCGGTCTGGCCGCGCTTCTGGTACACGGTGGCCAGTTCGACGTAGCACATGTCGGTGGCGCTCAGGGCGGCCTTGCAGATTTTCTCCACGTCGTCCAGGTGCTGGTCGTAGCTGCCCTGGGTGCGATACAGCAGCACCTGGGCCAGGCCCGCTTCCGGGTTGCCGGTGGCGCGCCACTGGTCGATCTGCTGCTGCGCGTTGACCTTGGGGAAGCTTTGCGGGTAGCTCAGGTACAGCATCGCCAGCGGGATCAGGGTGTTGCCTTCACCCTGGCGGGCGGCGAGTTTCAGCAGCGTTTCGGCTTCTTCACGCTCGGCCTGGGTGCTGTCGGGCTTGGCCACCAGCAGGCGGCCAAGGCGGGCCTGGGCGCGCGACGAGGACGCAGCGGCAGCGCGGTAGGTGGCCTCGGCCTCCTTGATTTGCGCCGGGTCGCGGCTGGCCACCTTGATGTCGGCCAGGCCCACTTGCGCATCGCTGTAGCCCAGGTCGGCCAGGGCCTTGTAGTTGCGTTCGGCCAATGCCGTGTCACCGCGCTTCAGGGCTTCGTTGGCCAGGCGCTGGTCGGGCAGGCCGGCGCAGCCGGCCAAGGTGATGGCCATGGCCAGGCCACACAGACCCAGATTCACACGGAACCTGTGGGGGCAGGTGTTGGTATCAGCGATCATCGTCCGATCCTCTTACAGCCCACGGGCCGCGGCTTTGTCGATCAGCCAGTTCAGCGACGGGCCACGGTCGCTGTTGACTGCCGCCGGGCGGCCGGCCAGCTCGGCAGGCAGGCCGCTATCGGGCTTGATCTGCACACGGATGTCGGAGGCCAGGTCTTCGCTGTTGAGGCTGGCGCTACTGACGATCTGGCCGGTACGCACTTCGTCTTCGCCGGCGACCTGGAAATTGACCCGGGTGCCTGGCTTGACCTCATCGAACTGGCGGTAGCTGAAACGCGCCTCGACCATCGGGTTGGTGGTACGCGGAATCAGCTGGAAGATCGGCTGGCCCTTGGCCGCGTACTGGCCGTCGTCCACCAACTGGCGGGCGACCACGCAATCGCAGGGGCTGGTGAGGGTGCCGGAGAGTTGCTTGCCGAATAGTTCCTCGATCTTCGCCGGTTCCAGTTGCGTGTCGTCGAGGTTGCCCTTGAGCATGTCCAGCATGCTGGTGGTGAAGCTGGCCAGTGGCGCGCCCTTGGCCACCTGCCCACCGCTCTCCACCAGGCTGTTCACGGTGCCGTCGCGCGGCATGGTGACATTGGTGGTGGGTACTGCGACCACACCGGCTTCGGCATGGCTGATGAAGTAAATGCCGTACAACGACTTGGCGACGAAACCGAAGGCGGCGATGCCGACCACGAACACACCGAGGGTGACGGTAACGGCCTTGAGCCGGCCGAAGGGGCTCAGGCCACTGCCGCCGTCCTTCTGCTTGCGCGCCTTGGTGAAGTTGTCGCGTTGCAGGGTGCTGAGCACGTCGCCGGCAGTGATCAGCTCACCCGACAGGTGCGAGGTGATGATATGGCGCAGGGTGGCGATGTCGCGTGGCTCCAGGTTCTGGAATTGCGCACCGGTACGCCCGCTGTCGGGGTGGTACGAGCGCACCTGGAATTCGATGTCCATCGACAGGCCGAGGTTGTCGACCGTGAACATCAACCGCCCACGCAACGCATCGCCCACCGCCAGTTGCTGCTTGGTGTGGAAGCTCAAGCCTCCGGCGGAAAGGTCGTCGACCTTCACATCGTGGGCCTGGCGCTGGGCGTCGATGAAGCGCAGCTTGGCGGGGATGCGTACCCGGGCGTGCTGGCGCTGGGCTTCGGACTCATGCACGACGTTGACATTCACGGCGGTATTCATGGGGTTTGTTCCTGTTAGATCCGATCCGGGTTGGGCTCACACGACCATGAACAGCACAGCAACGAAGATGCTGGCCGCCGAGAAGGTCATGGTCCGCGAGGACCAGGTGTTGAACCATTGTTGAAAGCTGGCGAGGTCACGCTTGAGGGCAGTGGGCTGACGCGTCCACGACTGTTTGTCGAGGCGGAAGAACACGTAGATCTTCATCAGCGCGCCGATGATCTGGTTGTAATAGAGGATCAGCGGGTACGCCGGGCCGACGTTGTGGCCAGAGCACAGCAGCATCACGGTGAGGATCAGGCGGGTGATGCCGATCCACAGCAGGTACACCAGCAGGTATGCCAGGCCGAACTTGAGGCTGGCGATCACCGCCACGGTCAGGCCCAGCAGGCTGGTCCACATCGATACGCGCTGGTCGAACAGCACGATGCTGGTGAACAGCCCCAGGCGCCGCAGGCCCAGGCCCAGCGCACGGGAGTTCTGCCGCAGGTTGTTGCCGTACCAGCGGTACATCAGCTTGCGGCTGGCCTTGAAGAAGCTTTTCTCCGGCGGGTGCTCGACCGTGTTGATGGCAGCGTCCGGCACGTAGAAGGTGTCGTAGCCCAGGCGCATCAGGCTGAACCAGCTGGACTTGTCGTCACCGGTCAGGAACTTGAAGCGGCCCAGGCGCCAGTGCATCAGCGAGTCGCTTTCGACGTCGGCAATGAACTCGGGGTTGGTGACCACGCTGGCGCGGAACATCGACATGCGCCCGGTCATGGTCAGTACGCGCTTGGACAGGGCCATCGAGCACATGTTGATGTGGCGCTGGGCGAAGCGCAGCTTGTGCCATTCGCTCATGATGTAGCCGCCACGGACTTCGCAGAACTCGTTGGTGGTCAGGCCGCCGACATTGGGGTACAGCTTGAACCACGGTACGGTCTTGCGCACCACGCCATCGGCCAGCACGGTGTCACCGTCGATCACCGCCACCACGGCGTTTTCGTCCGGCAGCATGCGGGAGATGGCACGGAAGCCGTAGGCCAGGCCATCGCGCTTGCCAGTACCGGCGATACGGACGATGTCCAGCTTCACGTGGGCCGGCGGGTTGTACTTGGCCCACAGGCTCTTCACCAGCAATTCATCGGACATTTCCACCAGCGAGCAGACCACGGTGGTGGGGAAACCGCAGTTGATCGCTTCGCGGATCACCGAGCTGTACACCTGAGCGGTGGTCAATGCTTCGATGCGGAAGCTGGTGACCATCAGGTACACGTGCGACGGGTCGGCGGCGCTGCCCATTTTCTGCACCTTGCGGCGCAGGTAGGGGTACACACCGTAGAGGAAGATCATGCCGCGGATGAAATGGGTGGCGCCCATCGAGTAGCGCCAGATGCCGACGGCGCCGACCAGGAAGATGAAGTGCTTCGATTGCGAGTCGAAGATATCGGCTGGCAGGGCCAGGGCGATCAGCATGAGCAGGCTCATGTAGAGCAGCCAACCGGCGCACTGCAACAGCACTGTCTGGAGCCTTTGCATGTTCAGCATCCGTGGAAAATTCGGGAAAGGGCGGCAGCGCAATTGGGGAGCCTTGCGCCGCCTGGCCCAGGGCTTACCAGCAGATGCCTTCGGTGCGGCTGGCTGCGCTGGTCGGTTCACTCATGAAGCCGACCAGGTCGATTACTTGTTTGCCGGCCGGTACTTGCTGGGCAAGGGCACGGAACTGCTCGTCACGGTTGCCCAGAACGATGATGTCGGCGTTGTCGATGACCTTGTGGAAGTCACCGTTGAGCAGCGACGATACGTGCGGGATCTTCGATTCGATGTAGTCTTTGTTGGCTCCATGAACGCGGGCGTATTCGACGTTCTCGTCGTAGATATCCAGTTGGTAGCCCTTGCCGATCAGGCGTTCGGCCAGCTCCACCAGTGGGCTTTCGCGCAGGTCGTCGGTGCCGGCTTTGAAGCTCAGGCCAAGCAGGGCGACCTTGCGTTTGTCGTGGGCTTCGATCAGTTCGAAGGCGTTTTGCACCTGCGATTCGTTACTGCGCATCAGCGAGTCGAGCAGCGGGGCACGCACGTCCAGGCTGGCGGCACGGTAGGTCAGGGCGCGCACGTCCTTCGGCAGGCACGAGCCGCCGAAGGCAAAGCCGGGGCGCATGTAGTACTGCGACAGGTTGAGCACCTTGTCCTGGCAGACCACGTCCATCACTTCACGGCCATCCACACCGACAGCCTTGGCGATGTTGCCGATCTCGTTCGCGAAGGTGACCTTGGTGGCATGCCACACGTTGCAGGTGTATTTGATCATCTCGGCCACTTCGATCGGCTTGCGGATGACCGGGGCGTCGAGTTCTTCGTACAGCGCCTGGAGGATGTCGCCGCTGGCGCTGTCCAGTTCGCCGATGACGGTCATCGGTGGCTGGTCGTAGTCCTTGATTGCAGTGCTTTCACGCAGGAATTCCGGGTTCACCGCGACGCCGAAGTCAACGCCGGCCTTTTTGCCCGAGCAATCTTCGAGGATCGGGATCACCACGTTCTTGACGGTGCCTGGCAACACGGTGCTGCGCACCACGATGGTATGGCGGCGCGTGGTGTCGCGCAGCACATAGCCGATTTCCCGGCACACCGACTCGATGTATTCCAGGCCCAGGTCACCGTTTTTCTTGCTGGGGGTGCCCACACAGATCATCGATACATCGCTGGCGCGAATGGCCTCGGCGAAGTCGGTGGTGCCGCGCAGGCGACCATTGGCGATGCCTTGTTGCAACAGTGCTTCCAGGCCAGGTTCGACGATCGGCGACTTGCCCTGGTTGATCAGGTCGATCTTGGTGCTGGACACGTCCACACCGATTACTTCATGGCCACGCGCCGTCAGGCAGCCTGCACAGACTGCACCCACATAACCCAAACCAAAGATGCTGATACGCATCGCTATCACCTCATGTGTTTATCACGCCGACGCCTCCGTGGAGTGCCGGGCTGGGTTGATTAACAGCAGTTTTCAGGCGCACGGGTTCATGGCGAATGCACACTTCACCGAGCGCAGGCAACATAAGTCCGGAGTGCACGAAAAGTTATGCACTCAAATTAGGCATTTAAAAGCCAAGTAATAAAAACGTGCCCTGTCATGCAGCCGTCTTTAATGCAAGGCGCTACGCGGCGCTTTGCTGTGCTTGTTTTTCAAGTGGGATAAATCCTTTGAAATCAACCACTAGGACGATTTGTACGGGACGCGTGTCTCCTGCAAGGACAGGCACTTGGGCGTTAGCCGGGCGGCCTGTCTGTATGTTGTGGCAGGTAGTGGATACCTTGCCATTGTCATCTGTAAGTCATCTCTCACAACCCGTGGGCAGGAAATTCGTTACGGCTCTATGAGCGGTAGTTGATATGAGAAGTTCCTGAACGGGTTTTGTCTTGATGAAAGATTTCTAAATATTTATTAAGCTGCTGACAATTTCAATTTGATAGCACGCGCCTGTTTGCCCCCGATGTATCAAGGGCGAAACTGTTGCGAGATGTTTTAATGCCAGCATCGGAAAATTTTTTCAGATTTCGTCAGAAAAGGTACGAACGGTCGCACCGGCGCCGGTGTTTACACGCTGATGTAAGGTTTTTTTGGCGTCATAAAAATGACGATAATGAAGTCTCACCTTGCTGAACCTGCTCGGCCTGCTTGACCGCCGGTGCAGCGGCCGAGCCCTGATAAATGACATACGTGACAGCAACCAGTGCTGATCACCGTGCGGTCATGCGCAATCAGCTGATCGGTTTATCTTTCAGCGTTTCAACTTGCTGCCGCGGGTGGATCATGCGAGTGCACATTACGCCGTATGGCGCGGCGAAGACGGCCAGCCGGCGAGGAGGGTATCGGTTACGGCAGGGGGTGGCTTTGCCCGAGAGGTGGAAGCGATCATTTTGGAAAGCGGGTATGTACAGCTGCCCTGGAGGCGGTGGAGGCGAGCTCTGGCCTTGCCGGTGCTCGCGGCTTAAGCCGTTCCTGCGGGTGCCCTGTGGAGGTTGCAGGAGCGGCTCAAGCCGCGAAGCGGTATCGGCGGGTCTACTCGCCCGGGTGATCGCGCAGAAACACCAGGTGATCTGGCTTGGACTGTTCGGCACAGTAGTAGTAACCCTGGACATCGAACTGCTTGAGCTGCTCTGGATCGTTGATGCGCTGCTCGATGACAAAGCGGCTCATCATGCCGCGGGCTTTCTTGGCGTAGAAGCTGATGATCTTGTACTGGCCGTTCTTCAAGTCCTTGAAGTCGACATTGATCACCCGCGCCTTGAGGGCGCTGCGTTTCACTGCGCTGAAGTATTCATTGCTGGCCAGGTTCAACAGCACGTCATCGCCCTGAGCGGCCAGGGCCTGGTTCAACCATTCGCTGATGCGTGTACCCCAGAAGGCGTACAGGTCCTTGCCGCGGGCATTGGCCAGCTTGGTGCCCATTTCCAGCCGGTAGGGCTGCATCAGGTCGAGGGGGCGCAGCAGGCCGTACAGGCCGGAGAGCATGCGCAGGTGGTCTTGTGCGTAGCTGAAGTCGTCCTCACCCAGGGTTTCGGCAGCAAGGCCTGTGTACACGTCACCTTTGAACGCCAGCAGCGCCTGCTTGGCATTGGCTGGGCTGAAGTCCGGAGACCAGCTGCCGAAGCGTGCGGCGTTCAGGCCGGCGAGCTTGTCGGACAGGTGCATCAGCTCGCTGATTTGCGCCGGCGACAGGGTTCGCAGTTGCTGGATCAACACCTGGGAATCATCCAGGTACTGGGGCAGGGTGAAGCGCTCGGTTACCGGCGGGGTATCGTAGTCGAGGGTCTTGGCGGGGGAAATCACCGTCAGCATCGGGTCGGCTCCTGGCATCGTTGGCCTGGGATTCTACGGGCTGGGCGGTGCAAGTCCAAACTATGGTGACAATAGTCACAGACCATGGCCGGTTCTAACGCTATAGTTCGCGTTTTGCCGTGACGGAGCCTTTTACCGTGCGCATCGCCTTTGCCGCGCTGGCCGCGCTATTGAGCCTGGCCGTGCAAGCCGCCCCCACAGCCGCGGTCAGTTTTGATCGCAGCCTGTGGCCCGAGCAACTGAACAGCCCGGCGTTGTTCGATGTGGCTTCGCGGGCGGAGATTCTGTCGTTCGCCCGGGTACTGCATGAAAGCGAGCTGCTCGATGATGCGACGCTGGCGGCGCGGCTGGGCTTGCGGCAGATCAACCTGCAGAAGGTTCGCCAACTGCGGGCGCGCATGTGGCAGCGGTTATGGGCAGGCTACCAACAGGCGCAACGCAGCTGCGAGCAGGATGCGTCGTTCTGCTATGCCGTTGAGTCCATGGCGGATCTGCGTACCCAGGCGGCGACGTTCGCCACCGATGTCGGCGCGTTCTATGCCGGGTGGGTAGAGCCCAGCCACCAGTTCCACAGCCGCTACCTGGACGAACAGCTGCGCAAAGCTGCGCTGCTGCCCCAGACCAGCAGCGAGGTGGAGCGGCTATCTGCACGGGAGCTCGATGGTGAACGCCTGAACGATCGCATGTTCCTGCTGACCTTCGTCGGTGGCCCGGGGCCTGACGGCGGCAGTACCGACCTGCTGGCCGATTACCTGCGCCGGCAAAAGCTGGCGGGTACCTTCTTCGTGCTTGGCAACCGCCTGCAGCAGCGCCGGGATGCCGGCATGCCGAACACCGTGGCCAGGCTTTATCGCGGCCAGTGCGTGGGTATTCAGGGCTGGGAGTACCGCTCGCATGCACAGTGGGTCGATTGGCAGGACTCGCTGCGGCGCAGCCAGGCCCGCGTCCAGGCCGACCTGCCGGAGCAGTACGTGCCGCTGTTCCGCCCCCCTTACGGGCAACGCCGGGCCGATGGCGAGGCGTTCATGGCCAGCCAGCAGTTGCGGGTGTCGTTGTGGGATATCGACGCGCAGGATGACACTGCACTGACTGCCGAAGCCTCGGCGCAACGCGTGCTGACCCTGATGCTGTTGTGGCGCAAGGGGGTTATCCAGCTGCATGACAGCCTGGCCAAGGCGCAACCGGCGGTGGAGTGGTTGCTGCGCAGTACCGCCCAGAGCGGTATCGGCTGGGAAGATTGCCGGGCCTATGGGTACAGCGAATAGAGGTACCACTTCTGAGCGTAGTCGTGTCTGGGCCTGCCGCCAAGGCCTTATCGTCAATCGGAAAAATAAACTTCAAAAACACGTAAAAATGCTTTTTCCGGTCATGGCTTTTGCGGTATGAAGAAACCAGACAGCCGATCCCTGCAGCACAGGTGGCGTCATCCAGACCCTCCTGGCCAGGTTGCTCCCCGCCCGTAACAACGCGGATACGGGGACACGGCAGTCACTCTGCGGCGTAACAGACCACGCCGTGCGGCTTCGACATAAGGTGACCGAGTATGGATGACCAAGGACGCACCCCTTCCTCCAGCAAGCCAATCCTCTATGTGCTCGATACCAACGTCCTGATTCACGACCCCAACGCATTACTCAACTTCGAGGAGCATCACGTCGCCATCCCGATGACGGTGCTGGAGGAACTCGACAAGCTCAAGACCGGTAAACAGACCATCGCCGCAGAGTGCCGGCAGGCCATCCGCCTGATCGACCAGACCCTCGGGGACGCTTCGCCCAGTGATGTCGAGCAGGGCGTGCCGATCCAGCGCAACAAGAGTGGGGCCAAAGGCTTTCTTTCGATCCTGATGAGCCCACGCAACGAGCCTGGCAAGTTGTTGCCGGAGCACCTCAACGACAACATCATCATCAACACCCTGCTGGACGTTCGCAGCCGGCGCCCCGACCTGGACGTGGTGCTGGTCACCAAAGACATCAACATGCGCTTGAAGGCGCGCGCTTGCGGCATCGCATCCGAGGACTACAGCACCGACCAACTGGTCGATGATGTGTCCTTGCTGTCCAAGGGCTACCACTCGGTCAGCGGTTCGTTCTGGGACCGGGTCAGCAAGGTCGATACCCGCCAGGAGCGCGGCCGGACCTGGCATCGTGTGCACATGATCGACACCCTGCCGGCCGTTCACGTCAACGAGTTCATCATTGACGACCAGGGCTTCGTCGGCTGGGTGAAGGGTATCCGCGACGACGAGTTGCTGCTGCTCGACCTGCACCAGGAGCCACTGCTGCACCAGGAGGCCTGGGGCCTGAAGCCGCGGGACATCCATCAGAGCCTGGCGCTGTTCGCCTTGCTCGACCCGGACATTCACCTGGTCAACCTGACCGGTGCTGCCGGTTCCGGCAAGACCATCCTGGCCCTGGCAGCTGCCATCGAGCAGACCATGGTCAGCAAACGCTACCGGCGCATCATCGCCACCCGCAGCGTGCAGGGGCTGGACCAGGAGATCGGCTTCCTGCCGGGTACCGAAGCAGAGAAGATGGAGCCGTGGCTGGGCGCCATTACCGACAACCTCGAAGCCTTGCACATGGATGATGAAAGCACCCATGGCAGCGTCGAATACATCCTCGAGCGCGTGCCGCTGCAGTTCAAGTCGTTGAACTACATTCGCGGCCGCAGCTTCCAGCAGAGCCTGATCCTGATCGACGAGTGCCAGAACCTGACGCCGCATCAGATGAAAACCATCATCACCCGTGCCGGTTCCGGGTCCAAGGTGGTCTGCCTGGGCAACCTGGCGCAGATCGATACCCCCTACCTGTCCGCGACCAGCTCGGGCCTGACCTACCTGACCGAGCGCTTCAAGGACTTCCCCCATGGCGTGCACATCACCCTGCAGGGTGTGCCACGCTCGGTACTGGCCGAGTACGCCGAGTCGCATCTGTAAAACCCTGTCGCCGGGCAGCCCGCTGCCCGGCATCTCCACGAGTGTGTTCATACAGCGGCCAGACCTGCCGACACATACCTCTGCTCAAACCTGACCCACAGGTTTACACTGCAGGCTCCCTTCACAGGAGCAGAGCAGTGCTGACACATCTTGATTCCCAGGGGCGGGCCAACATGGTCGACGTCACTGAAAAGGCCGTGACCGAGCGCGAGGCCACCGCCGAGGCGCGGGTGCGCATGTTGCCGCAGACCCTGCAGATGATCGTCGACGGCGAACACCCCAAGGGCGATGTGTTCGCCGTGGCGCGCATTGCCGGCATCCAGGCGGCGAAGAAGACCAGCGACCTGATACCGCTGTGCCACCCGCTGATGCTCACCAGCGTCAAGGTGGAACTCAGCGCGGAGGGCGAGAACGCGGTGCGGATCCTCGCCCGCTGCAAGCTGGCCGGGCAAACCGGTGTGGAAATGGAGGCACTGACCGCCGCTAGCGTCGCTGCGCTGACGATCTATGACATGTGCAAGGCTGTGGATAAAGGCATGGTCATCGAGCAGGTCCGCCTGCTGGAAAAGCTGGGCGGCAAGAGCGGCCACTACAAGGTGCAGGCGTGATGAAAGTCAAAGTGATGTACTTCGCGCGTTACCGTGAGTTGCTGGGCGTGGATGCCGAGCGGATGGAGGGTGAGTTCAAGGTTGTCGACGATGTGCGCCGGGCATTGCTGGGCAAGGGTGGGGCCTATGAACTGCTGGGCGAGCAGAACCTGATGTGCGCCCGCAACGAAGAACTGTGCAAGCTGGATGAGCCGTTGGAAGAGGGCGATGAAGTGGCGTTCTTCCCGCCGGTGACGGGGGGCTGAGCATGGCAGTGCGAGTGCAGGAACACGCGTTCGACCCGGGCGTCGAGACCAATGCCATGCATGCGGCCAACGTGGGGGTAGGCGCTGTGGTCGGCTTTGTCGGCTATGTGCGGGACTTCAATGATGGCCGCGAAGTGGCAGGCATGTTCCTTGAACACTATCCGGGCATGACCGAAAAGGCCCTGGCCAAGATCGTGGCCGAGGCCGAGCAGCGCTGGCCGTTGTTGAAAGTGCAGGTGTTGCACCGCGTCGGTGCGTTGGAGCCGGGTGAGCCAATCGTGTTCGTCGGCGTGGCCAGTGCCCATCGGCAGGCAGCGTTCGATGCCTGCAACTTCATCATGGACTACCTGAAGACCCGGGCACCGTTCTGGAAGAAGGAAAATACCCAGGAAGGGCCGAGGTGGGTGGAAGGCAGGCAGAGTGACCTGGATGCCGCAGGGCGCTGGTAGTCAAGGGGGCGCCCGCCGTTT
>NZ_AEWE02000081.1:74732-77440 GCF_000190455.2 Pseudomonas sp. TJI-51 | reverse complement strand
GCAAAGCGGCCCCGGCAATTGATGCGTTGAAGCTGAAATCCTAGGGCCGCTGTGCGGCCCTATCGCGACACAAGGCCGCTCCTACAGGGGGATATGTATTCCCAGCCACGGGTCAGTGATGCTTGCGCGGCACCGGCTTCAGCAGCTCATCCGGCGGCATCTCGCATTTGATCTTGCGCCCCAGCAGCTCTTCGATCGCCGGCAGCTGATACGAGTCATCTTCCCCGGCAAAGCTGATCGATACGCCATTGGTGCCGGCACGGCCGGTACGGCCAATGCGGTGCACGTAGTCGTCCGGGTCCTCTGGCAGGGTGAAGTTGATCACGTGGCTGATGCCGTCGATGTGGATCCCGCGCCCGGCCACGTCGGTGGCGACCAGAACGGTGATGCGCCCTTCGCGGAAGTTCTCCAGGGTACGAATACGCTTGTGTTGCGGCACGTCGCCCGACAATTGGGCGGCGTTGATGCCGTCGCGCACCAGTTTTTCCTCGATGCGCCGCACTTCGTCCTTGCGGTTGGCGAACACCATCACCCGTTCCCAGCGGTTCTGGGTCACCAGGTTGTACAGCAGCTTGTACTTGTCGCTGCCGGCCACCGCATAGACATGCTGCTCGACCGTTTCGCTGGCCACGTTCTCCGGTTCGATCTCGACGATGGCCGGGTTGGTGGTCCATTGCTTCGCCAGGTTCATCACGTCCTCGGTGAACGTGGCCGAGAACAGCAGGGTCTGGCGCTCGCTTTTGGGCGGCGTCTGGCGAATGATCTGGCGCACTTGCGGAATGAAGCCCATGTCGAGCATGCGGTCGGCTTCGTCCAGCACCATCACTTCAACCATGTCCAGGTGCACCTCGCCCCGCTGGTTGAAGTCCAGCAGGCGGCCCGGTGTAGCCACCAGGATGTCGCAGTGGCGCGCTTCCAGGGCCTTGAGCTGCTTGTCGAAGTCCATGCCGCCGACGAAGCTCATGACGTTCAGGCCGGTGTACTTGGTCAGCGCCGCAGCATCCTTGGCGATCTGTACCACCAGCTCGCGGGTTGGCGCGATGATCAGCGCCCGCGGCTCACCCATGTAGCGCTCTTTGGGTGCAGGGGTCTGCTGCAGCTGGGAAATGATCGAGATCAGAAACGCTGCGGTTTTGCCGGTGCCGGTCTGGGCACGGCCGATGGCATCCTGGCCACGCAGGGTGTAACCCAGCACCTGCGCCTGGATCGGCGTGCAGTAGGGGAAGCCCAGGTCGTGGATCGCGTGCATCACCTCGCTGGACAGCTTGAAGTCGTGGAAGCGGGTCTTGCCCTCCTGCGGCTCGACCACGAAGTCTTCCAGTTTCCACAGGCTGGCCTGGGGCTTGGGCTTGCGCTCGCGACGTGGTTTGTCCTTGGCCGGCTTGTCGGCCACTGGCGTTGCGGCAACAGGCGATTCTGCCTTGGGGGTAGGGTTGGCGCGTGGGGCCGCCGGTTGCGCCTCGCTGGCGGGTGCCGGCGCAGGCGGCGTCACACTGGCAGCAGGAGCGGCGGCCTGTGGTGCAGCCTCTCCCTTGCCGAATATTTTCTTGAGTGCCTTGAGCACGATCGTCTCATCAACTGATTAAGGAATGTACGCCGGGCAGTGTAATGCAAGAATCGGGCGTGGCGTAGTGGAATAGCCTTACAACTACAGGCGGCCTTGGCTCATTGCAGTTGCTTTGCCAGCCAGTCGTGGATGTCGCTCAACTCTTCGACCACTACCTCGTGTTCCATTGGATATTCGTGCCAGCGGGCAGCTACGCCCCAGGTGTTCAGGTACTCGAAGGCGGTGCGGCCCATGGCCGGGATCACCACCGGGTCGTGCACGCCATGCAGGCACAGGGCCGGGGTGCGTTGCTGGCAGGCACTGAGCTGGTGTTGGTCATTGAAGGTGGGGGCGTAGGTGGACAGGGCGATGACCCCACCCAGCGCCTCTTGCCACTTTATATAGGCAGTGTGCAACACCACCGCGCCGCCCTGGGAGAAACCGGCGAGGAAGATGCGCGACAAGCTGACGCCTTTGGCCTGCTCCGCCTTGATCAGCGCCACCACTTGCTCGGCCGACTCCTCCAACTGAGCCTCGTCTATGGCGCGGGCCGGGGTCATGGCCTTGATGTCGTACCAGCTGGGCATGGCATAGCCGCCATTGATGGTCACCGGGCGGGTGGGTGCCTGGGGCATCACGAAGCGAGTGCTGGTCAAACGCTCCTGCATGAATTCGGCTACGGGTAGGAAGTCGTAACGGTCGGCTCCCAAGCCGTGCAACCAGATCACACAGGCATCAGCGGTTTTCTGTGGTTCGAGAATCAGCGGGTTGGTCATGACTGCTCCGAAAGAGTGCGGGTGATCGTGTTGTGTGCGTTAAAAAAAAGCGCTGTACAGGATTGCCTGAAAAAGAATGTCGCAACGATACAACTTTCCCTACTTGACGAACGCTTAAACGCTCCAGCCAAAACATTTGGTACGCGCTTTGCAGTTCAAGGTGCGATGCAAAGGGCGGGCCGTGACGGTAACACCCTTTGTACGCGAAGGCTGTCATAGAACAGCCCATTGCGCCAATTGACCCAATAACTAGCCAATACGGGTCGGACATGCCTCAAAAGGGTGCGGTGCAATTCCGGCTCGATACAACAAGAGCGATTTGGAGGTTGTGAATGAAAGTGTTGAAAACCACCCTGGCAGTCCTGACCGCTGCCGCCGCGCTGGGC
>NZ_AEWE02000081.1:63425-74621 GCF_000190455.2 Pseudomonas sp. TJI-51 | reverse complement strand
GGCAAGATCATCGGTATCGACGCCGATGTCTGCCGCGCCGTGGCCGCTGCCGTGTTCGGCGACGCCAACAAGGTCAAGTTCAGCCAGCTCAACGCCAAGGAACGCTTCACGGCCCTGCAATCGGGTGAAGTTGACGTGCTGTCGCGCAACACCACCTGGACCAGCTCGCGCGATGCCGGCATGGGCCTGGTGTTCACCGGTGTCACCTACTATGACGGCGTCGGTTTCCTGGTCAACAAGAAGCTCGGTGTTTCCAGTGCCAAGGAGCTCGATGGCGCGACCATCTGCATCCAGGCAGGGACTACCACCGAACTGAACGTGTCGGACTTCTTCCGGGCCAATGGCCTGAAGTACACCCCGATCACCTTCGATACCTCTGACGAAAGCGCCAAGTCGCTGGAGTCCGGTCGTTGCGATGTGTTGACGTCCGACAAGTCGCAGCTGTTTGCCCAGCGCTCCAAGCTGGCCGCACCGACCGAATATGTGGTGCTGCCGGAAACCATCTCCAAGGAGCCACTCGGCCCGGTGGTGCGCAAAGGCGACGAAGACTGGTTCAGCATCGTCAAGTGGACCCTGTTCGCCATGCTCAACGCCGAAGAGGCGGGCATCACCTCGAAGAACGTCGAGGCTGAAGCCAAAGCTACCAAGAACCCTGACGTGGCCCGCTTGCTGGGTGCGGACGGCGAGTACGGCAAGGACCTCAAGCTGCCCAAAGACTGGGTAGTGCAGATCGTCAAGCAAGTCGGCAACTACGGCGAAGTGTTCGAGAAGAACCTGGGCCAAGGTACCGACCTGAAGATCGACCGTGGCATGAACGCCCTGTGGAACAACGGCGGCATCCAGTACGCGCCACCTGTGCGCTGATGGCTGCACCCTGCGGCGGCATCCGGCCGCCGCAGGTTGTTCGAATCCCTATTTTCCGGGGCACTTCATGCAAAATCATATTGGCGCACAAAAGGGTTTATCCCTGAGCGATCCACGTGTGCGCGCGTGGCTGTTCCAGATTCTCACCATCGTTTTCGTGGTCGGTCTGGGCTGGTACCTGTTTCACAATACGCAAACCAACCTGCAACACCGGGGTATCACCTCGGGCTTCGACTTCCTCGATCGCAGTGCCGGCTTCGGCATCGCCCAGCACCTGATCCCCTATGTGGAATCGGACAGCTATGCACGGGTGTTCGTCATCGGCCTGCTCAACACCCTGCTGGTCACCTTCATTGGCGTCATCCTGGCGACCATCCTGGGTTTCATCATCGGTGTGGCACGCTTGTCGCCGAACTGGATGATCAACAAGCTGGCGACGGTGTACGTGGAGACCTTCCGCAACATTCCGCCGCTGCTGCAGATCCTGTTCTGGTACTTCGCCGTATTCCTGACCCTGCCGGGACCGCGGGGCAGCATCAACCTCAACGACCTGTTCTTCATCAGCAACCGTGGCCTGAACATGCCTGGTGCCTCCATGGCGGACGGTTTCTGGCCATTTGTCGCGGCGTTGGCGGTGGCGGTGGGGGCGGTCTGGCTGATGGTGCGCCTGGCCAACAAACGCTTCGACGAGACCGGTGTACCGTTCCACAAGTTCTGGGCCGCGCTGGCGCTGTTGCTGGTCATTCCAGGCCTGAGCGTGCTGCTGTTCGGCTGCCCGGTCACGTGGGAGGCACCGCAGCTCAAGGGCTTCAACTTCGTCGGTGGCTGGGTGCTGATCCCCGAATTGCTGGCGCTGACCCTGGCGCTGACGATCTATACCGCCGCCTTCATCGCCGAGATCGTGCGCTCGGGCATCCGTTCGGTCAGCCACGGCCAGACCGAGGCGGCGCGCTCGCTGGGGCTGCGCGAAGGGCCAACCTTGCGCAAGGTGATCATCCCCCAGGCCTTGCGGGTGATCATTCCGCCACTGACCAGCCAGTACCTGAACCTGGCGAAGAACTCGTCGCTGGCGGCCGGCATCGGCTACCCGGAGATGGTCTCGCTGTTCGCCGGTACCGTGCTCAACCAGACCGGCCAGGCCATCGAGGTGATCGCCATCACCATGAGTGTCTATCTCGCCATCAGCATCAGCATTTCGCTGCTGATGAACTGGTACAACAAGCGCATTGCGCTGATCGAGCGGTGAGGATACGCCTGTGAATGCCCATGTTTTCAAACCCGATATGCCGCCACCGGTGAAAACCGTCGGCGTACTCGCATGGATGCGTACCAACCTGTTCTCCAGCTGGTTGAACACCCTGTTGACCCTGTTTGCCCTCTACCTGATCTGGCTGATCGTGCCACCGCTGTTGCAGTGGGCACTGATCGACGCCAACTGGGTTGGCACCACCCGCGCCGACTGCACCAAGGACGGCGCCTGCTGGGTGTTCGTGCAGCAGCGCTTCGGCCAGTTCATGTACGGCTACTACCCCGTCGAGCTGCGCTGGCGGGTCGACCTGACGGTATGGCTGGCAGTGCTTGGCGCAGCGCCGTTGTTCATCAAGCGCTTCCCGCGCAAGGCCCTCTATGGCCTGGGCTTCCTGGTGCTTTACCCGCTGCTGGCCTACACCTTGTTGCACGGTGGCCTGCTGGGCCTGAGCAACGTGTCCACCAGCCAGTGGGGCGGGCTGATGCTGACCTTGGTGATCGCCACCGTGGGCATCGTCGGCGCTTTGCCCCTGGGCATTCTGCTGGCCTTGGGGCGGCGTTCGAGGATGCCGGCGGTGAAGGTGGTGTGCGTGACCTTCATCGAGTTCTGGCGCGGCGTGCCGCTGATCACCGTGCTGTTCATGTCTTCGGTGATGCTGCCGTTGTTCCTGCCTGAGGGCATGAGCTTCGACAAGCTGCTGCGGGCGATGATCGGCGTGATCCTGTTCCAGTCGGCCTATGTCGCCGAAGTGGTACGCGGTGGCCTGCAAGCCATCCCCAAGGGCCAGTACGAAGCGGCCGCAGCCATGGGCCTGGGGTACTGGCGGGCGATGGGCCTGGTGATCCTGCCGCAGGCGCTCAAGCTGGTGATCCCTGGCATCGTCAACACCTTCATTGCCCTGTTCAAGGACACCAGCCTGGTGATCATCATCGGCCTGTTCGACCTGCTGAACAGTGTCAAGCAAGCCGCCGCCGACCCGGCCTGGCTGGGTATGGCTACCGAGGGCTACGTTTTCGCTGCTCTGGTGTTCTGGATTTTCTGTTTCGGTATGTCCCGCTACTCCATGCACCTGGAGCGCAAGCTGGACACTGGCCACAAGCGTTAGGAGTTTCGAAATGAGTGAAGCGATCAAGCAGCCTGCCGGCCCCGAAGGGATCATCCAGATGCAGGGTGTGAACAAGTGGTACGGTCAGTTCCATGTGCTCAAGGACATCAACCTCAATGTTCGCCAGGGCGAGCGTATCGTGCTGTGCGGGCCGTCCGGCTCGGGCAAGTCCACCACCATCCGTTGCCTCAACCGCCTGGAAGAACACCAGCAGGGGCGCATCGTGGTCGATGGCGTGGAGCTGACCAACGACCTCAAGCAGATCGAGGCGATCCGCCGTGAAGTGGGCATGGTGTTCCAGCACTTCAACCTGTTCCCGCACCTGAGCATTCTGGAGAACTGCACCTTGGCGCCGATGTGGGTGCGCAAGATGCCGCGCCGCAAGGCCGAAGAGATTGCCATGCATTACCTGGAGCGGGTACGTATCCCGGAGCAGGCGCACAAGTACCCGGGGCAGTTGTCTGGTGGCCAGCAGCAGCGCGTGGCGATTGCCCGGGCGTTGTGCATGAAGCCGAAAATCATGCTGTTCGACGAACCCACTTCGGCCCTGGACCCGGAGATGGTCAAGGAAGTGCTCGATACCATGGTGGGTCTGGCCGAAGATGGCATGACCATGCTCTGCGTGACCCACGAGATGGGCTTTGCCCGCACCGTGGCCAACCGGGTGATCTTCATGGATAAAGGTGAAATCGTCGAGCAGGCGGCACCGGATGACTTCTTCGACCGGCCGCGTAGCGACCGGACCAAGTTGTTCCTCAGCCAGATCCTGCATTGATACAGCCGGGGCCGCAAAGCGGCCCCGATGTTTACTTCTCTTCTTGTGGGGCAGCGGGTGCCGGTGGCGGCCGCAGCCCCACCTCGGCCACCAGTTTGAGCTGCTGCCCGTTACGCATCACCTCGATGGTGATCTTTTCGTTCGGTTTGATCCGCGCCACCTGGTTCATCGACTTGCGCCCGTCACCTGCCGGTTCGCCGTTGATGCTCAAGATCACGTCCCCCAGCTGCAGCCCGGCCTTGGCCGCCGGCCCTTCGCGGAAGATGCCTGCAACCACGATGCCTGGGCGGTCCTTCATGCCGAACGACTCGGCCAGTTCCTGGCTCAGTGGCTGCACTTCGATACCCAGCCAGCCGCGGATCACCTGGCCGTGCTCGACAATCGACTTCATCACCTCCAGTGCCAGCTTGACCGGGATGGCGAAGCCAATGCCCTGCGAGCCACCAGACTTGGAGAAAATGGCCGTGTTGATGCCGACCAGGTTGCCGTTGGCATCGACCAGCGCACCACCGGAGTTGCCCGGGTTGATCGCGGCGTCGGTCTGGATGAAGTCTTCGTAGTTGTTCAGGCCCAACTGGTTGCGGCCGGTGGCGCTGATGATGCCCATGGTCACGGTCTGGCCAACGCCGAACGGGTTGCCGATGGCCAGCGTCACGTCACCGATATGGATGGTGTCGGAGCGGCCAATGGTGATGGCGGGCAGGTTCTTCAGGTCGATCTTCAATACCGCCAGGTCGGTCTCCGGGTCGCTGCCAATGACCCGGGCCAGGGTCTCGCGGCCATCCTTCAAGGCCACCACGATCTGGTCGGCGCCACTGGTGACGTGGTTGTTGGTCAGCAGATAGCCCTCGGGGCTCATGATCACTGCCGAGCCCAGGCTCGATTCCCAGCGGCGCTGCTTGGGCAGGTTGTCGCCGAAGAAGCGGCGGAACTGCGGGTCTTCGAACAGCGGGTGGGCGCTCTTGTTGACCACCTTGGTGGTGTACAGGTTGACCACCGCCGGGGCCGCGAGGGTCACGGCGTCGGCGTAGGATACCGGGCCCTGCATGATCTTCGTGGTCTGCGGTGCCTGCTGCAGGTTGACGTCCTGGCTGGGCAGGCCGACCCATTCCGGAAACCGCTGGATGATCAGCACGGCGATCAATACGCCGGTAAGCAGGGGCCAGCCAAAGTAACGCAAAGCCTTGAACATGAACGAGTCCTGAAAAGAGCGGGGGCCAGTGGCCGCGCGGTGGGGCATGAGCGCGCGCGATCATACACCGGTTCCCCCAGTGCCGGCGACGGCCCATAATGGCCGGCATTATACGGGCGTTCCCTGTGCGTTGTGCCTGGGGAGTGTGCAGTTTTCGAGGAGATTTTCATGGCCGTCGCGCTAAACACCCTGGTTGAAGAAGCCGAGCGTTACCTGGGCAGCGCCAGGATCCAGGACTACTGCCCCAATGGCCTGCAGGTCGAAGGCCGGCCGCAGGTCAGCCGTATCGTCAGCGGTGTCACCGCCAGCCAGGCGTTGCTGGATGCCGCGGTCGAGGCCGAAGCCGACCTGGTGCTGGTGCACCACGGCTACTTCTGGAAGGGCGAAAACCCCTGCATCACCGGCATCCGCCAACGCCGCCTGAAAACCTTGCTGAACAACGACATCAGCCTGCTGGCATTCCACTTGCCGCTGGATGTACACCCTGAGGTGGGCAACAACGTGCAGCTGGCGCGGCAACTGGAGATTACCGTCGAAGGGCCGCTTGACCCGGAGAACCCCAAGGTGGTCGGGCTGGTCGGTTCGCTGGCCGAGCCGGTGACCGCCCGCGATTTTGCCCGGCGCGTGCAGGAGGTGCTGGGGCGTGAGCCGCTGCTGGTCGAAGGCGACGAAATGATCCGCCGGGTCGGCTGGTGTACCGGGGGCGGGCAGGGCTATATCGACACGGCGATTGCCGCCGGGGTAGACCTGTACCTGACCGGTGAGGCATCGGAGCAGACCTACCACAGTGCGCGGGAGAATGGCGTCAGCTTCATCGCTGCCGGGCACCATGCCACCGAGCGGTATGGGGTGCAGGCGCTGGGTGATTACCTGGCGCGGCGGTTTGCCGTGGAACACCTGTTCATCGATTGCCCGAACCCGATCTGACCTCACTGGCCCCTTCGCGGGCACGCCCGCTCCCACAGGGGATCGCGCATTTCTCGAGTTCAGCGGCAAACGTGTGGGAGCGGGCGTGCCCGCGAAGGGCTGCAAAGCAGCCCCAGTAACGCTTAATTGAACAGGCATCAGCCTAACACCCAGTCATATCGTTAGACTTTTTCGATCTAGCTGGCCGCCTAAATAGAAGCAGCCGCTGTGATACAGTGACCCGCTCGAACACGGCCCGCAGGCCGTCCATAAGATCGTTTTTCGTGAGTAGCCATGGTCGACAAACTGACGCACTTGAAACAGCTGGAGGCGGAAAGCATCCACATCATCCGCGAGGTGGCCGCCGAGTTCGACAACCCGGTGATGCTGTACTCGATCGGCAAGGATTCCGCCGTGATGCTGCACCTGGCGCGCAAGGCCTTTTTCCCGGGCAAGCTGCCGTTCCCGGTCATGCACGTCGACACCCAGTGGAAATTCCAGGAGATGTACAGGTTCCGCGACAAGATGGTCGAGGAAATGGGCCTGGAGCTGATCACCCACGTCAACCCCGAGGGTGTGGCGCAGGGCATCAACCCGTTCACCCATGGCAGCTCCAAGCACACCGACATCATGAAGACCCAGGGCCTGAAACAGGCGCTGGACAAGCATGGTTTCGACGCCGCCTTTGGTGGTGCTCGCCGCGACGAAGAGAAGTCGCGGGCCAAGGAGCGTGTGTACTCGTTCCGTGACAGCAAGCACCGCTGGGACCCGAAGAACCAGCGCCCCGAGCTGTGGAACGTGTACAACGGCAAGGTCAACAAAGGTGAGTCGATCCGCGTCTTCCCGCTGTCGAACTGGACCGAACTGGACATCTGGCAGTACATCTACCTCGAAGGCATCCCGATCGTGCCGCTGTACTTCGCTGCCGAGCGTGAAGTCATCGAGAAGAACGGCACCCTGATCATGATCGACGACGAGCGCATCCTCGAACACCTCTCCGAGGAAGAGAAAGCCCGCATCGTCAAGAAGAAGGTGCGTTTCCGTACCCTCGGCTGCTACCCGCTCACGGGCGCTGTCGAGTCGGAGGCCGAAACGCTCACCGACATCATTCAGGAAATGCTCCTGACGCGCACTTCCGAGCGCCAGGGCCGGGTCATCGACCACGATGGCGCCGGTTCCATGGAAGACAAGAAACGTCAGGGCTACTTCTAATTTTCAGGGTTACTCCATGTCGCACCAATCCGATTTGATCAGCGAAGACATCCTCGCTTATCTGGCTCAGCACGAGCGTAAAGAACTGCTGCGTTTCCTCACCTGCGGCAACGTGGATGACGGCAAGAGCACCCTGATCGGGCGCCTGTTGCACGACTCCAAGATGATCTACGAGGACCACCTCGAGGCCATCACCCGCGATTCGAAAAAGTCTGGCACCACCGGCGAAGAGGTCGACCTGGCGCTGCTGGTAGACGGCCTGCAGGCCGAGCGTGAGCAGGGCATCACCATCGATGTCGCCTACCGCTATTTCTCCACCGCCAAGCGCAAGTTCATCATCGCCGACACCCCGGGCCACGAACAGTACACCCGCAACATGGCCACCGGCGCATCAACCTGTGACCTGGCGATCATCCTGGTCGATGCCCGCTATGGCGTGCAGACCCAGACCCGCCGCCACAGCTACATCGCGTCGCTGCTGGGCATCAAGCACATCGTGGTCGCGGTCAACAAGATGGACCTGAAGGGCTTCGATGAAGGCGTCTTCGAGGCCATCAAGGCGGACTACCTGAAGTTTGCCGAAGCCATCAACCTGACCCCGAGCAGCCTGCACTTCGTGCCGATGTCGGCGCTCAAGGGTGACAACGTGGTCAACCACAGCGAACAATCGCCGTGGTACACCGGCCCGACCCTGATGGAAATCCTCGAAACCGTCGAAGTGTCGGCTGACCGCAACTTCACCGACCTGCGTTTCCCGGTGCAGTACGTCAACCGGCCGAACCTGAACTTCCGCGGTTTTGCCGGCACCCTCGCCAGCGGCGTGGTGCACAAGGGCGACGAAATTGTCGTACTGCCGTCGGGCAAGAGCAGCCGGGTCAAGTCCATCGTCACCTATGAAGGTGAACTGGAAAGCGCCGGCCCAGGCCAGGCCGTGACCCTGACCATGGAAGATGAGATCGACATCTCCCGTGGCGACCTGCTGGTGCATGCCGACAACGTGCCGCCGGTCACTGACCAGTTCGACGCCATGCTGGTGTGGATGGCCGAAGAGCCGATGCTCCCGGGCAAAAAGTACGACATCAAGCGCGCCACCAGCTACGTGCCGGGCTCGATTGCCAGCATCACCCACAAGGTTGATGTGAACACCCTCGAGAAGGACGCCGCCAGCGCCCTGCAGCTGAACGAGATTGGCCGCGTCAAGGTATCCCTGGACAGCGCCATTGCCCTGGACGGTTACGACAGCAACCGCACAACCGGCGCGTTCATCGTCATCGACCGCCTCACCAACGGCACCGTCGGCGCCGGCATGATCATCGCCCAGCCAGTCTTGCCGCATGGCAGCACCGGCCAGCATGGCAAGCAGGCCCACGTGTCTACCGAGGAGCGCGCCCTGCGTTTCGGTCAGCAGCCAGCCACCGTGCTGTTCAGTGGCCTTTCTGGCGCCGGCAAGAGCACCCTGGCCTATGCCGTTGAGCGCAAGCTGTTCGACATGGGCCGTGCAGTGTACGTGCTCGACGGGCAGAACCTGCGCCATGACCTGAACAAGGGCCTGCCGCAGGACCGCGCTGGCCGCACCGAAAACTGGCGCCGTGCCGCCCATGTGGCGCGCCAGTTCAACGAAGCCGGCATGCTGACCCTGGCGGCGTTCGTTGCCCCGGATGCCGAAGGCCGCGAACAGGCCAAGGCGCTGATCGGCAAGGATCGCCTGGTAACGGTTTACGTCCAGGCGTCCCCACTGGTTTGCCGCGAGCGTGACCCACAGGGCCTGTACGCTGCCGGTGGCGACAACATCCCAGGCGAAAGCTTCCCGTTCGATGTGCCGCTGGATGCCGACCTGGTGATCGACACCCAGGCCACCAGCGTGGACGAAGGCGTTAAACAGGTGTTGGACGTACTGCGTCAGCGTGGTGCGATCTAAGCGCTGGCCTGCACTACCAAAAACCCCGCTCCGGCGGGGTTTTTTTGTGCAGGTTGTCTCACGCCTGGTGATGCGCCAGGGGGGCGTGCTTGCCGTTCAGATGTGGTGTTCCGATACAGGAATTACCCGGCGCTCCTTGACGGCCTTGTAGGAAAAGCTCGAATAGATCTCCTTCACCCCCGGCAACCGCTGCAGCACCTCGCGGGTGAATTCGCCGAACGATTCCAGGTCCCTCGCCAGAATCTCCAGCAGAAAGTCGTAGCGCCCAGAGATGTTGTGGCAGGCGACGATTTCGGGAATTTCCATCAGCCGCTGCTCGAACGCCAGGGCCATGTCCTTGGTGTGCGAGTCCATCATGATGCTGACAAATGCAGTGACGCCGAAGCCCAGTGACTTGGGCGAGAGCACGGCCTGGTAACCGGTGATGTAGCCGTTGTCCTCCAGCAGTTTGACGCGGCGCCAGCAGGGCGAGGTGGTCAGTGCCACCTGGTCGGCGAGTTCGGCAACGGTGAGGCGGGCGTTGTCCTGCAGGGCGGCCAGCAAGGCGCGGTCGGTGCGATCGAGGCTCGAAGGCATGTTTTGCCCTCCTGCTTGTTTGATTGTTGTTTTCTTTCCACCAAGCAGGCCGCTATGTGGGCTACTTTGGAAAAATTCGGGCAGCTCGGTGGCATAAGCTTATAGCAAACCACAAGAGGCTGTTGCCATGCGCGACTCCCATAACAACACCGGTTTTTCCACGCGAGCCATCCACCACGGCTACGACCCGCTGTCCCATAGTGGCGCGCTGGTGCCGCCGGTTTACCAGACCGCCACCTATGCCTTTCCCACTGTTGAACACGGCGCAGCGTGCTTTGCCGGGGACGTGGCAGGGCATTTCTACAGCCGCATCTCCAACCCCACGTTGGCGCTGCTGGAGGAGCGCATGGCTTCGCTGGAGGGTGGTGAGGCAGGCTTGGCGCTGGCGTCGGGGATGGGCGCGATTACCTCGACGATCTGGACCCTGCTGCGCCCCGGCGACGAACTGATCGTGGGGCATACCTTGTATGGGTGCACCTTTGCGTTTCTGCATCACGGCATTGGCCAGTTCGGGGTGAAGGTCCGTCACGTCGACCTCAATGACGCCAAGGCTTTAAGGGCGTCCATCACCCGCAAGACACGCATGATCTACTTTGAAACGCCAGCCAATCCCAACATGCAGCTGGTGGATATCGCGGCGGTCGCCGACGTGGCCCGTGGGCATGACTTGCATATCGTGGTCGACAACACCTATTGCACGCCCTACCTGCAGCGGCCACTGGCGCTGGGGGCGGACCTGGTGGTGCATTCGGCGACCAAGTATCTCAGTGGCCATGGTGATATCACCGCGGGGTTGGTAGTGGGGCGCAAGGCGCTGGTCGACCGTATTCGTCTGGAAGGGCTGAAAGACATGACCGGGGCGGTGCTGTCCCCGCATGACGCGGCTTTATTGATGCGCGGGATCAAGACCCTTGCACTGCGCATGGACCGCCACTGCGCCAACGCACTGGAGGTGGCGCAGTTCCTGGCTCGGCAGCCTCAGGTCGAGCTTATCCACTACCCGGGCTTGCCATCGTTCGCCCAATACGAGCTGGCGCAGCGGCAGATGCGTTTGCCGGGCGGGATGATTGCTTTTGAGCTCAAGGGTGGCATCGAGGCCGGGCGCAGGTTCATGAACGCACTGCAGCTGTTTGCCCGGGCGGTTAGCCTGGGGGATGCCGAATCGTTGGCGCAGCACCCGGCGAGCATGACCCATTCCAGCTATACGCCAGAGGAGCGGGCGCATCACGGGATCTCGGAGGGGTTGGTGCGCTTGTCGGTGGGGTTGGAGGATGTGGAAGACCTGCTGGCGGATGTCGAGCAGGCATTGCAGGCTTGCAGCTAGGTTGTTTGGGCTGGCCGTTCCGTAGAACAGTACATAACTTATTGATTTAGCAGGGTCCTGTGGGAGCGGGCGTGC
>NZ_AEWE02000081.1:22099-63388 GCF_000190455.2 Pseudomonas sp. TJI-51 | reverse complement strand
CCGGTGTTCGCGGGCACGCCCGCTCCCACAGATATTGCGCAGATTACAAATGCTGTGGCGTACCTGGGCTGCCCACAAAAAAGGCCTCTCGCGAGGCCTTCTTCATGTTCAGCGAATCAACGCTTGAGCCCGTAGCTCTCGTCGAGCATGCCCGGGGAATTCGGCACCTTTGGCGCATAATCGCGCGGCACTTCGGCAGTGTCCTTCGGCGGGGTCAGGCGATCACGGGGGCCATGCGCACCTTCGGAGTGCAGGGCGGCCAGCAGGCGCTGGCGGGTCAGTTCGTCCAGCGCCAGGGTGTTGGCACCGTCGGCCAGGTGGTCCTGGACATCCTGGTAGCTCTGGGTCAGCTTCTTGACCAGTACTGCAGTGCTGTTGAAGTGGGTAACCACTTCGTTCTGGTAGTTGTCGAAGCGTTTCTGCATTTCATCCAGCTGGCGCTGCGTGCTGCTGGGCGCGGCATTGGGCAGCAGGCGAGCCACGACGAAACCGACGACCACGCCAATGACCAGGGCCAAGGTCGGCAACAACCAAACAAGGAGCGAGAGTTCCACGAGTCCTTCCTCTATAAACGGCTTTGCTTTACGTTAACGGCTCAGACCTGCGCTGTATACCGCGAGCGATCGCAAATCAGAACAGAATTCCTCACCTAGACGAAACGACCCACCCCGAGGTCACGGAGTAGTGCCTTGCTTGTCCGCGAAACCCCCTTGTTCATCGATGGCCCCAGTGGCCAGTTGGAAGCCTTGTACCTGGACGTGGCCGATGCCCGCGGCGCGGTGCTGATCTGCCACCCCAACCCGGTTCAGGGCGGCACCATGCTCAACAAGGTGGTCTCGACCCTGCAGCGCACCGCCCGTGACGCCGGCTATGTGACCCTGCGGTTCAACTACCGGGGCGTTGGGCAGAGCGCTGGCAGCCACGACATGGGCGCAGGCGAAGTGGCCGATGCCGAGGCTGCTGCGGCCTGGCTGCGCGATAAGCACCGGCAATTGCCGCTGGTGCTGATGGGCTTCTCGTTCGGCGGCTTCGTTGCCACCAGCCTGGCTGGCCGCCTGGAGGCGGGCGGGGTGAGCCTGCAGCACTTGTTCATGATTGCCCCAGCGGTAATGCGCCTGACCGACGAATTCCCCCTGCCACAGCAATGCCCGATCACCGTGGTGCAGCCGGAGGCCGATGAAGTGGTCGCGCCGCAGCTGGTTTACGATTGGTCCGACAGCCTGTCGCGCCCCCATGAGCTGCTGAAAGTGGCAGAATGCGGACACTTCTTTCATGGCAAGCTGACCGATCTCAAGGATCTGCTGCTGCCGCGCCTTTCGAACTGAGCCAAGCCTGAATAAGCGAACACCCATGACCACGCGCATTCTTACCGGTATCACCACCACCGGCACTCCGCACCTGGGCAACTACGCCGGCGCCATCCGCCCGGCGATCCGTGCCAGCCAGCAGCCCGGTGTCGACTCGTTCTATTTCCTGGCCGACTATCACGCGCTGATCAAGTGCGACGACCCGCTGCGCATCCAGCGCTCGCGCCTGGAAATCGCCGCCACCTGGCTGGCCGGTGGCCTGGACGCCGACAAGGTGACCTTCTACCGCCAGTCCGATATTCCCGAAATCCCCGAGTTGACCTGGTTGCTGACCTGCGTTGCGGCCAAGGGCCTGCTCAACCGTGCACATGCGTACAAAGCCTCGGTGGACAAGAACGTGGAAGCCGGTGAAGACCCGGATGCCGGCGTGACCATGGGCTTGTTCAGCTACCCGGTGCTGATGGCGGCCGACATCCTTATGTTCAATGCCAACAAGGTGCCGGTGGGCCGCGACCAGATCCAGCACGTGGAAATGGCCCGGGACATCGGTCAGCGTTTCAACCACCTGTTCGGCCAAGGCAGGGACTTCTTCGCCCTGCCAGAGGCGGTGATCGAAGAAAGCGTGGCGACCCTGCCGGGCCTGGACGGGCGCAAGATGTCCAAGAGCTACGACAACACCATTCCGTTGTTCACCAGCGCCAAGGACATGAAAGACGCCATCTCGCGCATCGTGACCGATTCGCGTGCGCCTGGCGAAGCCAAGGACCCGGACACTTCGCACCTGTTCACCCTCTACCAGGCCTTCGCTACGCCAGAACAGTGCGCCGGATTCCGCGACGAGTTGTTGCAGGGCCTGGGCTGGGGCGATGCCAAGCAGCGCCTGTTCCAGTTGCTGGACGGCCAGTTGGCGGAAAAACGCGAGCACTACCACCAGCTGATCGCGCGCCCGGCCGACCTTGAGGATATCCTGCTGGCGGGGGCCGCCAAGGCCCGCAAGATTGCCACCCCGTTCCTGGAGCAACTGCGCGAGGCGGTTGGCCTGCGCTCGTTCCGCAGCAGCGTGCAAACCAGTACCGAAGTGAAGAAAAAGGCCGCCAAGAGCGCGCGTTTCGTCAGCTTCCGTGATGAGGACGGCAGCTTCCGCTTCCGCCTGCTGGCCGCCGACGGTGAGCAACTGCTGTTGTCGCGCAGCTTTGCCGACGGCAAGAGTGCAGGTGCGGTGAGCAAGCAACTGCAGCAGGGTGCTGAGGCCGATGTGCGTGTGCAGGGCCTGGGTTTCGGCTTGTGGCTCAACGGTGAACAGGTTGCCGACGGGCCGCAGTTCGCCAGCGCTGAAGGGCGGGATGCAGCCATTCGAAGCCTGCACGAAGCCCTGGCCCCACAACAGGACTGAGGCAATTCGCCGCAACTCCAATTGCCATAAAGCGGGCCGGTCGCTACAGTGACGGCCCGTTTTTTGTTGCCTCGCTAACGAATCATGACTCCCTTAGAACGCTATCAAGCAGATCTGAAACGTCCCGACTTCTTCCATGACGCGGCGCAGGAAACTGCTGTGCGTCACCTGCAGCGCCTGTACGACGACCTGGTACAGGCGCAGAACAACAAGCCGGGGGTATTCGGCAAGCTGTTCGGCAAGAAGGAGCAGACCCCGGTCAAGGGCCTGTACTTCTGGGGTGGGGTAGGGCGGGGCAAGACCTACCTGGTCGATACCTTCTTCGAGGCGCTGCCGTTCAAGCAGAAGATGCGCACCCACTTCCACCGCTTCATGAAGCGTGTGCACGAGGAAATGAAGACCCTCAAGGGTGAGAAGAACCCGCTGACCATCATTGCCAAGCGCTTCAGCGAAGAGGCCAAGGTGATCTGCTTCGACGAGTTCTTCGTCTCGGACATTACCGATGCGATGATCCTCGGCACCTTGATGGAAGAGCTGTTCAAGAACGGTGTGTCGCTGGTCGCCACCTCCAACATCGTGCCCGACGGCTTGTACAAGGATGGCCTGCAGCGCGCGCGTTTCCTGCCGGCCATCGCCATGATCAAGCAGTACACCGACGTGGTGAACGTCGACAGCGGCGTGGACTACCGCCTGCGTCATCTGGAGCAGGCCGAACTGTTCCACTACCCGCTCAATGAGGCAGCGCACGAAAGCATGCGTGCCAGCTTCAAGGCGCTGACCCCGGAATGCACCCAGGCGGTCGAAAATGACGTGCTGATGATCGAGAACCGCCCGATCAATGCCTTGCGTACGTGCGACGACGTTGCCTGGTTCGACTTCCGGGCATTGTGCGACGGGCCGCGTAGCCAGAACGACTACATCGAGCTGGGCAAGATCTTCCACGCGGTGCTGCTGAGCAATGTCGAGCAGATGGGGGTGACCACCGATGATATCGCGCGGCGTTTCATCAACATGGTGGACGAGTTCTACGACCGCAATGTCAAGCTGATCATCTCGGCCGAGGTGGAGCTAAAAGACCTGTACACCGGTGGGCGCCTGAGCTTCGAGTTCCAGCGTACCCTGAGCCGCTTGCTGGAGATGCAGTCGCACGAGTTCCTGTCTCGTGCGCACAAGCCTTAAGCATTTTGGGGCCGCTTTGCGGCCCATCGCGACGCAAGGCCGCTCCTACAGGATTCAGCGATTCACTGCTGTAGAAGCGGCCCTAATAAGCCCTCAAGCTTCCTGCATGAACTGCTGCCGGTACTGGTTCGGCGACAACTCGGTATGCTGGCGGAACAGCCGCGCAAAGAAACTGGCATCGTCGTAACCGACCTCGTAACTGATGGTCTTGATGCTCTTGCGCGTGCTCGACAACAACCCCTTGGCCGTTTCGATCCGCAGCCGTTGCAGGTAGTGCAGCGGCTTGTCGCCGGTCGCCCCCTGGAACCGGCGCATGAAGTTGCGGATGCTCATGCCGTGGTTGCGGGCCACATCCTCGAAGCGGAACTTGTCCGCGAAGTGCTCTTCCAGCCAGTGCTGGATCTGCAGGATGATCAGGTCCTGATGCAGCTTCTGCCCGCCAAATCCCATGCGCCCCGGCGTGTAGTTGCGCTGCACTTCGTAGAGGATGTCGCGCGACACCGCACGGGCCACATTGGCCCCGCAGAAACGCTCGATCAGATAGATGTACAGGTCACAGGCCGAAGTGGCGCCGCCAGCGCAATAGATGTTGTCGGCGTCGGTCAGGTGCTTGTCCTGGTTCAGGCGGATCTTCGGGAAGCGCTCGGCGAAGCTGCTGAAGAAGCGCCAGTAGGTGGTCGCCTCCTTGCCGTCGAGCAGGCCACTTTCGGCTAGCCAGAACACGCCACTGGCCTCCGCGCACAGCACCGCGCCGCGGGCGTGCTGGTTACGCAGCCACGGCAGCACCTGTGGGTAGCGTTGCAGCAGGTTGTCGAAGTCGTCCCAGTAGGCTGGCAGGATGATGACATCGGCGTCATCCAGGCCGCCGTCGACCGGTAGCTGTACATTGCTGAAGCTGTCCACGGGCAGGCCATCGGGGCTCACCAGGCGGATCTCGAACATGGGCTGCAAGCCCAGGCCCAGCTGCTTGCCGTAGCGCAGGCTGGCGAGGTGGAAGAAGTCCTTGGCCTGCATCAAGGTCGAAGCGAACACCTTGTCAATGGCCAGGATGCTGACGCGCCGCAGCGACGCGGGGGGTTGGGTAAACATCATTGTCATTGTTCTTATAGGGTAGAGTGGTCAATCACCGGCTGGATCGTCTTATTTTTTGGCGAGTGTGTCTAGCCCGCAGCACCGCGCTGGCTTCTTCGCGGGCAAGCCCGCTCCCACAGAGCCTGCGCTGAACCCTGTGGGAGCGGGCTTGCCCGCGAATAGGCCGGTACAGGATTACGCTCAAGGTGCCGGGTTCGGCTGCGCCTGGTGAATGGCTTCGATCGCCGCCAGCAGCTCGTCGCTCAGGTGCAGCTCGGCGCTGGCCAGGTTGCTGTCCAGTTGCTGCAGGCTGGTAGCGCCAATGATGTTGCTGGTCACGAACGGCTGGCCCGTCACGAATGCCAGGGCCATCTGCGCCGGGTCCAGGCCGTGTTCGCGGGCCAGCTGCACGTAGCGGCTGCAGGCGGCCACGGTCTGCGGGTTGGAGTAGCGGGCAAAGCGGCTGAACAGGGTCAGGCGGGCGTTTTCCGGCCGAGCGCCGTTCTCGTACTTGCCCGACAGCATGCCGAATGCCAGCGGCGAGTACGCCAGCAAACCGCATTGCTCGCGAATGGCGACTTCCGCCAGGCCCACCTCGAAGCTGCGGTTGAGCAGGTTGTACGGGTTCTGGATCGATACCGCCCGTGGCCAGCCCCGGCTTTCGGCCAGTTGCAGGAATTTCATGGTGCCCCACGGCGTTTCGTTGGACAGGCCAACATGACGGATCTTGCCGGCCCGTACCTGGTCGTCCAGCACTTCCAGCGTTTCTTCCAGCGGCGTGAAGTGATCGTGCGGCAGGTGCTGGTACCCCAGTTTGCCGAAGAAATTGGTGCTGCGTTCCGGCCAGTGCAGCTGGTACAGGTCGATGCGATCGGTCTGCAGGCGCTTGAGGCTCTCGTCCAGCGCCGCGACGATGTGCTGGCGGTTGTGCTTGAGCTGGCCATCGCGGATGTGGCTGATGCCGTTGCCGGGGCCGGCAACCTTGCTGGCCAGCACCCAGTCATCACGGTCACCGTTGGCCCTGAACCAGTTGCCGATGATGCGCTCGGTAGCGGCGTAGGTTTCCGCACGTGGGGGCACCGGGTACATTTCGGCCGTGTCGATGAAGTTGATCCCCGCGGCCTTGGCCCGGGCAATTTGGCCGAAAGCCTCTTCCTGGTCGTTCTGCTCGCCCCAGGTCATGGTGCCCAGGCACAGGGCGCTGACGTTGAGGTCGGTTCGGCCGAGCTGGCGGTATTCCATCGGGTAAACACTCCTTGGCAATGGAAGCTCATCAAAGCAGGTTGAAATTTTTCGCGCAATCTGGATAATTCAGCCCCTCTCCGCGTGGCGGAAGTGATGCACCATCACGCAGGAAGAACCCCGTCGAATATTGGCGTGCCCGACCCGAGCCCCCAAAAGCGTCAGTGTTCGGCTGCGCGCTTGCCCTTGGCAAGCTGTGCACTATCCAGTAAGATTCGCCGTCTATTTTTCGCTGGGCGGCCTCTGAGGCTTTAGAGAATGAAAACTTTTACTGCTAAACCGGAAACAGTAAAGCGCGAGTGGTTCGTAGTCGACGCCGCTGGCCAGACCCTGGGTCGTCTGGCTACCGAAATCGCTACCCGTCTGCGTGGCAAACACAAACCAGAATACACCCCTCACGTTGACACCGGCGACTACATCGTCGTTATCAACGCTGAACAGGTTCGTGTGACTGGTGCCAAGTCTTCCGACAAGATGTACTACTCCCACTCCGGTTTCCCGGGCGGTATCAAGGAAATCAACTTCGAGAAGTTGATCGCCAAGGCCCCTGAGCGTGTTATCGAAACCGCGGTCAAAGGCATGCTGCCTAAGAACCCGCTGGGTCGCGACATGTACCGTAAGCTGAAAGTGTACGCGGGTGCTGCTCACCCACACACTGCTCAGCAGCCTCAAGAACTGAAGATCTAACGGGATAGTTCATTATGTCGGCGACTCAAAATTACGGCACTGGCCGTCGCAAGACCGCAACCGCTCGCGTATTCCTGCGTCCGGGTACTGGTAACATCTCCATCAACAACCGTTCTCTGGACGTGTTCTTCGGTCGCGAAACCGCTCGCATGGTTGTTCGTCAGCCGCTCGAGCTGACCGAAACCGTTGAGAAGTTCGACATCTACGTCACCGTTTCCGGTGGTGGTGTCAGCGGTCAGGCCGGTGCGATCCGTCACGGTATCACCCGCGCCCTGATGGAATACGACGAAACCCTGCGTGGCGCTCTGCGTCGTGCTGGCTACGTCACCCGCGACGCTCGTGAAGTCGAGCGTAAGAAAGTGGGTCTGCGTAAAGCGCGTAAGCGTCCTCAGTACTCCAAGCGTTAATACCGCTTCGGCAGTCGAAAAGAGCCCGGTTCCTTGGAACCGGGCTTTTTTTTTGCCTTGAACTAACCTGTCAGCATGTCTGTGGCCGCTCGTCGCATAGACGCAGATCAAGCAAAGCGCTGGTAGTGGGCCCTTGCCCGGCTAATCCCTTGTCAGTGTGTGGATTTGTTTCTTACCATGGCGACCAAATTTTAGTGCCACAGACACAACCTAAGTACAGGCCTGGTTCAACAGGCCAAGCAAGCTGATGGGAGAGGACTGAATGAGCAATGACGGCGTCAACGCAGGCCGGCGCCGCTTCCTCGTAGCCGCGACATCCGTGGTCGGGGCAGCGGGAGCAGTGGGGGCTGCGGTACCGTTCGTGGGGTCATGGTTTCCCAGTGCCAAGGCGAAAGCCGCGGGAGCACCGGTGAAGGTCAATATCGCCAAGGTCGAGGCCGGGCAGCAGATGGTAGCCGAGTGGCGAGGCCAGCCGGTGTTCATCGTCAGGCGCACCGAGGAGATCCTCGGTAACCTGAAGAAAATTACCGGCGAATTGTCTGATCCCGATTCCAAATCTTCGGTGCAGCCGACCTATGTCGACCCCGAAGTCCGCTCCATCAAGCCGGAAATCCTCATTCTCGTCGGCCTGTGCACCCACCTGGGCTGCTCGCCCACCTTCCGCCCGGAGGTTGCGCCAGCCGACCTTGGCCCTAAATGGGTGGGTGGCTACTTCTGCCCGTGCCACGGCTCCCACTACGACCTGGCTGGGCGTGTCTACAAGTCGCAGCCGGCGCCACTCAACCTGCCCGTACCGCCGCACTCGTACGAGTCGGACGATATCATCGTCATCGGCGTCGACCAGGAGAAAGCATGATGAGCAAGTTCATGGACTGGATTGATGCTCGCTTCCCCGCGACCAAGATGTGGGAAGATCACCTGAGCAAGTATTACGCGCCCAAGAACTTCAACTTCCTGTATTTCTTTGGCTCCCTGGCATTACTGGTGCTGGTCAACCAGATCGTCACCGGTGTGTGGCTGACCATGAGCTTCACGCCCTCGGCAGAAGAGGCATTCGCCTCGGTCGAGTACATCATGCGTGACGTCGAATACGGCTGGATTCTGCGCTACCTGCACTCCACGGGTGCTTCGGCGTTCTTCATCGTGGTTTACCTGCACATGTTCCGCGGCCTGCTCTACGGCTCCTACCAGAAGCCCCGCGAGCTGGTCTGGCTGTTCGGCATGTTGATCTACCTGGCGCTGATGGCCGAGGCCTTCATGGGTTACCTGCTGCCGTGGGGCCAGATGTCCTACTGGGGTGCCCAGGTCATCATTTCGCTGTTCGGTGCCATCCCGGTGATTGGTGGCGACCTCACCCAATGGATTCGTGGTGACTACCTGATCTCCGGCATTACCCTGAACCGCTTCTTCGCCCTGCATGTGGTCGCCCTGCCTATCGTCATCCTCGGCCTGGTGGTGCTGCACATTCTTGCCCTGCACGAAGTGGGTTCGAACAACCCCGATGGCATCGACATCAAGAAGAACAAGGACGAAAACGGCATTCCGCTCGATGGCATTCCGTTCCACCCGTACTACACCGTCAAGGATATTGTCGGCGTGGTGGTGTTCCTCTTCGTGTTCTGTGCGGTGGTGTTCTTCTTCCCGGAAATGGGCGGTTACTTCCTGGAAAAGCCGAACTTCGAGCAGGCCAACGCCTTCAAGACGCCGGAGCATATTGCCCCTGTGTGGTACTTCACACCGTTCTACGCCATCTTGCGTGCGGTGCCTGACAAGTTGATGGGTGTGATCGCCATGGGGGCGGCGATTGCGGTGCTGTTCGTACTGCCCTGGCTCGATCGCAGCCCGGTGCGTTCCATGCGTTACAAAGGCTGGATCAGCAAGCTCTTCCTGCTGGTGTTCTGCGTGGCCTTCGTCATCCTCGGCGTGCTGGGCGTGCTGGCACCGACACCTGGGCGCACGCTGTTGTCGCAGGTGTGCACGGTGCTGTACTTCGCCTACTTCCTGTTGATGCCGTTCTACACAAGGCTCGAGAAGACCAAACCGGTTCCGGAAAGGGTGACTGGCTGATGAAAAAGTTGATTGCAGTATTTTTGCTGGCACTGATGCCTGCCTTTTGCTTCGCTGCCGAACACGGGCTGGAACTGGACAAGGTCGATATCGACCTGACCGACAAGGCCGCCATGCAGGACGGCGCGCGGACGTTCGCCAACTATTGCATGGGCTGCCACAGTGCCAAGTTCCAACGCTACGAGCGTGTGGCCGATGACTTGGGCATCCCCCACGAACTGATGCTCGAAAAGCTGGTATTTACCGGGGCCAAGATCGGTGATCACATGCAGATCGGCATGAAGCCAGATGACGCCAAGACCTGGTTCGGTGCCGCGCCGCCCGATCTGACCCTGGTGGCCAGGGTACGTGGTACCGATTGGCTGTACACCTACCTGCGCAGTTTCTACGAGGACCCCTCGCGGCCTTATGGGGTGAACAACAAGGTGTTCCCGAACGTCGGCATGCCCAACGTGCTGGTCGGCCTGCAGGGCAACCAGGTGATTGGCTGCAAGCAGGTGCAGACGGTGACCGATGGGAAGAAGCAATTCGACCCGTTGACCGGTAGCCCGATTACCCATGAAGCCTGTGACCAGCTGACCGTTACGCCGAAATCCGGTACCCTGACCGCCGAGCAGTTCGACGAGAAGGTCAAGAACCTGGTGACCTTCCTGGCCTATTCGGCCAACCCGGTCAAACTGGAAAGCCAGCGCATCGGTACCTATGTGTTGCTGTACCTGGCTTTCTTCTTCGTATTCGCCTATTTGCTCAAGCGTGAATACTGGAAGGACGTGCACTGATCACGCAGTAATTTCTGGTTGTTGAACGCGCCCGGGGCGCCTGGCAGAAATGCCAGGATGCCCCGGGCGCGTTTTCATTTAAAGTTGCACAGCATCTCGTGCGAGGAGCCGCTACATGGGCGCAACCAACAGGTTAGCCTGCTATTCCGACCCCGCTGACCATTATTCTCATCGGGTACGCCTGGTGCTGGCCGAGAAGGGTGTCAGCGTGCAGGTCATCGATGTCGATCCGGCGCGCCTGCCGCCCAGGCTGGCCGAGGTCAACCCGTATGGCAGTGTGCCGACCCTGGTCGACCGTGACCTGGCGTTGTATGAATCGACCGTGGTGATGGAATACCTCGAGGAGCGTTACCCGCACCCGCCGCTGATGCCGGTATACCCGGTTGCGCGCGGCAACAGCCGGTTGCTGATACACCGCATTCAGCGCGACTGGTGTGCTCTTGCCGATAGCGTGCTTGATTCGCGCAGCAGCGAGGCTGCCCGAAGTGAAGCGCGCAAGGCCCTGCGCGAAAGCCTGACCGGTGTTTCGCCATTGTTCAATGAGTTCGCCTGTTTCATGAGCGATGAGCAAAGCCTGGTCGATTGTTGTCTACTGCCCATACTCTGGCGCCTGCCAGTGTTGGGCATCGAGTTGCCCCGGCAAGCGAAACCGCTGCTGGATTACATGGAGCGCCAGTTCGCCCGCGAGCCATTCCAGGCGAGCCTGTCCTCTGTAGAACGTGAAATGCGTAAGCTTTAAGGAGCCGTTGATGAACTCCAGTCGCCCCTATCTGGTTCGAGCACTGTACGAGTGGATCGTCGACAACGATTGCACGCCCCATATGCTGGTCAATGCCGAATACACAAAGGTGCAGGTACCAGATGGTTTCGCCAATGATGGCCAGATTGTCCTGAATATTTCGCCAAGTGCTGTGCGCAACCTGCACATGGATAACGACGCGGTCAGTTTCGAGGGCCGTTTCAGTGGCGTGACCCATTCGCTGTTCGTGCCGGTTGGCGCCATCCTGGGCATCTACGCCCGCGAAAATGGCCAAGGCATGGTCTTCGAGCTGGAGCAGCCGCTGACGGATGGCGATGACCTGGAAGACGATGATGTGCAGCCGGATGACGATGGCCCGCCAGAAGGTGGTGGCCAGCCGCCGCGCCCGACTGGTCGACCAAGCCTGAAAGTGGTCAAGTAATAAAAAAGGCGACCTTGTAGGGTTAATGCCAGCAGTTAAGTAATTTGGGGCCGCTTTGCGACCCTTCGCGGGCACGCCCGCTCCCACAGGGGATCGCGTGTAGGAGCGGGCGTGCCCGCGAAGGGCTGCAAAGCAGCCCCATTAACGCTTAACTGACAGGCATCAACCTTGAAGGGTCGCCTTTTTTAGGCCGGGATTGTTGCCTTTCCGGCCCAGGGTTCTTCAGTCGATGTACTCGAAGAGTTTGACGATTTTTTGCACACCCGATACGCCCTGCACTACGGCAGTGGCGGAATTGGCCTCCTGCTGGGTCACCAGGCCGAGCAGGTAGACGATGCCGTTCTCGGTAATGACCTTGATTCGCGAACTGGGCACGGCGCTGTCGGTCAGCATCTGGGTCTTGATCTTGGTGGTCAGCCAGGCATCGTTGTTGCGCGCCAGAATCGAAGACGGCTGCATGACCTGCAGCTCGTTGTGCACCTTTTTCACCCGTTGAACCTGGCTGGCGGTTTGCTCGGCAAGGCTCTTGAGGTCGGCGCGTGGGGTTTGGCCAGCGAGCAGGACGATACCGTTGTAGCTGCTGACGACGATGTGCGAGCCCTTGTCCAGGTCCGGGTTGGCCTTGGAGATGTTGACCGCGGCTTTGGTTTCGATCAGCGAGTCGTCGATCTTGCTGCCGATGGTGCGCGTGCCGCGGTCGTCTTCAATGGGCGAATTGCGGGCAGAGGTAAGTACCGAGCTGCAGCCGGTAACGCTCAGGCACAGAGTCAGGGCCAGCAGGCCAAGGCGCATAGGGGTCATTCTTCACTCCCGAACAGTTGGCTGTCGATCAGGTCGCACAGGCAGTGGATCGCCAGCAGGTGGACTTCCTGGATGCGCGCCGTCACTGTCGAAGGTACGCGGATTTCCACGTCCTCTGGCAGCAGCAGCGAGGCCATGCCGCCGCCGTCGCGCCCCGTCATTGCTACGACAATCATTTCGCGGTCATGCGCGGCCTGGATCGCCTGGATCACGTTGGCCGAGTTACCGCTGGTGGAGATCGCCAGCAGAACATCGCCCGGTTGGCCCAGTGCGCGGATCTGCTTGGAAAAGACTTCGTTATAGCTGTAGTCATTGGCGATCGACGTCAGGGTCGAACTGTCGGTGGTCAAGGCGATGGCCGGCAAACTCGGGCGTTCGCGCTCAAAGCGGTTGAGCAGTTCCGAGGAAAAGTGCTGGGCGTCGCCGGCCGAGCCGCCGTTGCCACAGGCGAGCATCTTGCCCTCATTGAGCAGCGCATTGACCATGACCAGGCTGGCCTGCTCGATGTGCGGTGCCAGGATGTCCATCGCCTGTTGCTTGGTTTCGATGCTGGCCTGGAACAGCCGGCGAATTCGGGATTGCATGTCCATCTGGTGACCTTAAATGGGGCGGTGGCCTTTGTTACGCGCAACAACGACCAGCCCGCGATACATAGAGCAAAAAAAACGTAGAGGGTTCAGCACTCGAAGGCGTTTTTCAGCCACTGAAGCGGTTTGCCTGCATGGTGGCTACCCTGCAGGGCGACAACGTCGAAGCGGCAGGGGTGGTTGCCCCATTGGGGCTCCTTGAGCAGGAACAGGCTGGCCGCATGCCCCAGCCGTTTCTGCTTGCGCCCATCGATACTGGCGAGGGCGCCTCCGAAGGCCGCGTGCAACCGGTAGCGGACTTCGACGAATACTACTGTATCGGCGTCGAGCATGACCAGATCAAGCTCGCCGCCTTTGCATCGCCAGTTGCGCGCCAGCAGCCGCAGGCCTTGCCCCTGAAGGTACTCAAGGGCTTGGGTTTCTGCAGCGTGGCCGGCGCCGGTCGGTGATGCTGCAGCCATCAGCGCGGGGTATCAGGCAGGCGCTTGACCTGGCCGCCAGCGAATTCAGCCCATGGCAGTTGGCGCTCCACACGCTGGTTGGCGTTGATGCTCAAGCTGCCGGAAAGGCCCTGGACGCGGTTATCCGGCAGCGCCTTCAGTTGGCCCAGTCGCGGTGCCAGGCTGTAGGCATCGACGCCCATGGCGTACAGGCGGCCCAGGCTTCCGGCGGCTTGCGGCCACTGCTGAACCACCTGTTGGCGCAGGCTATTGCTGGTATCGAGCAGCCACGGGGTTTCGCAGAAGCGGATGCCGTTCATGTCGTTGTACTGGTTGACGTCACCGCTGGCGCTGTACAGGTTGGAAGTGGCGTATACCGGTACGTCACCGGCGTACTGGAAATTCAGGGTCGGCTTGATCTGCTGCGCTTGCTGAGGGGTAGAGGCAAGGAAGAGGAAGTCGATGTCCTGGCGGCGCGACGGTTGTGCGGCGATGTTGCCGCCAACCGTGCTCTGCAGGCTCTTGGCGCGGCTTTCGCTCTGGCGCAACTGGAACAGGTCGGCAATCTGCTGGGCCAGCGCAACCGGTTGCGCGATGCGTTGGGCTGCGAGCACGGTGCCGCCATTGCCTTCCCAGTCCTGGCGGAAGGCGGCCAGCACGCGATCACCCCATTCGCCGCTCGGCACCAGGGCTACGGCGCGGACCATCCCATCGGCACGGGCGCGACGGGATACTTCGCGTGCTTCGTCCTCGGCCGCCAGGCCGAACTGGAACAATTGCGGCGGGGCCACCTGGCCAGCATCGGCATAGTTGAGCGCCAGGGTGGTGATCGGCAGTTGCGGTTTGCTGGCCAATTGCTTGACCAGCGGTTTTTCCAGCGGGCCGATGACCAGCTGCACGCCTGCGGCCTGGGCCTGGCGGTAGAAGTCGTCGAGCGAGCCGATGCGCGAGCTGTCGAACACCTGCACCGCAGGGGCGGCTTGGCCAGCCTGCTGGGCCTGGAAGTGGGCGGCCATGAAGCCGTCACGCAGGGCCCGGGCAACCCCGGCCAGTGGCCCTTCCTGGGGCAGCAGCAGGGCGATTTTGGTCAGCGGTTGGCTGGCCAGTTCCTTGAGCTTGACCAGTGGCACTGGCAACTGTTTGGCCGCCGGGTGGTCCGGGTGCTGTTTGACCCAGCTCTCGATGGCGCTCTGTTGCTGCTCGAGGGTGCCGGCACTTTTCACCGCCAGGGCCAGGCTGGTCCAGCCGGCCAGGGTCTGGTCAGTGGCCGGCTGCTGCAGCTGTTCGGCCGGCAGCGAGGCGACCAAGGCCCAGATGGCGTCGTTGTTTGCGCTGGCGGCCTGGTCGCTGAGCAGTGGGGCCAGCAGTACGCGCTGTTGCGCGGCGGCCAGGGCCTGGCCATCGGCCTCGAGCGCGGCGGCGTGCACGTAGTAGGTGCGCGCCTGCTGTTCCTTCGGCAGCTCGGGAACGTGCTGCAGGCTTGGGTGGGCCAGGGCGGCCAGGGCAGCCTTGGGTTGGTTGCGGCTCATGGCCAGTTCTGCCGCCAGGGTGCTGGCGAACACTTGCTGGGCCGGCTTGAGCGTGTCCAGCGGGACCTGCTCGAGAATGCGTGCGGCGCGGGGGAAGTCCTTCTGCTTGTAGGCCAGGTCGGCTGCGCTCAGGCGCAGCAGGGCGGCGTCTTGCGCAGACTTGCTGGAAGCAGCCTGCTCGAGCAGTTGCTCGATGCTGGCATCCGGGGTGCGTGGCAGTTCGCCCAGGCTGGATGAGGGCGAGCTGGCGCAGGCTGCCAGCAGGGCAGCGAGGCAGAGGGCTGTGAGCAGCCGCAGGCAAGCGATCATGTAAAGGTCCTGTTACTCGATCAAGTTGGCCGGCAATTGTACCCAAGCACTGGCCGGGGCGCGATGTTGCCGTGTCGATCCTTCACTATAGGTGGCTTGCCGCCGGTCGCGTATGAAGTTCTTTGCGCCCTGTTGCGGGCGCTCGGGCTACAATGGCGCCTTTGATCCGAATGACAGGTGTGCGCAGTGACTGATGTGGCAGGGGCTTCTAAACCCACCGTGGGAACGCTGTATGTGGTGGCAACTCCCATCGGCAACCTCGATGACATGAGCGCCCGGGCGCTCAAGGTGCTGGCAGACGTGGCGCTGATCGCAGCCGAAGACACCCGCCATTCAATCCGCCTGCTGCAACATTTTGGCATCGATACACCACTGGCGGCCTGCCACGAGCATAACGAGCGGGACGAAGGCGGGCGCTTTCTCGGCAAGCTGTTGGCCGGCGAAGATGTGGCGCTGGTTTCCGATGCCGGTACCCCGTTGATTTCTGACCCTGGCTACCACCTGGTGCGCCAGGCGCGGGCTGCCGGGGTCAGCGTGGTGCCTGTGCCGGGCGCCTGCGCCTTGATCGCGGCATTGTCGGCGGCAGGCCTGCCCTCGGACCGTTTCATTTTCGAAGGTTTCCTGCCGGCCAGGCAGGCGGGGCGCCTGGCACGCCTGGAGCAAGTGCGCGAAGAGCCGCGCACGCTGATTTTCTATGAAGCGCCGCACCGTATCCTCGAGTGCCTCGAGGACATGGAAACGGTGTTTGGCGGGGAGCGCCCGGCGTTGCTGGCGCGCGAACTGACGAAAACCTTCGAGACGCTCAAGGGCTTGCCACTGGCCGAGTTGCGGGCGTTCGTCGCTGGTGATAGCAACCAGCAGCGCGGTGAGTGCGTGGTACTGGTCGGTGGCTGGAGTGCACCGGAGGGCGAGCAGGCCATCAGTAGCGAGGCCCAGCGTGTGCTCGACCTGTTGCTGGCCGAGTTGCCGCTGAAGCGGGCGGCGGCGCTTGCCTCGGAAATTACCGGCGTGCGCAAGAACCTGTTGTATCAACGTGCCCTGGATAAACAGAAGGCCCAGTAGTGGCAAATTGATATAAATGCTGCTGGCGCTTGTTCTTGAGCGCGTGTGCCGTTAACCTTGTCGGCGGAGAGTCGATTGGACAGTCGCTGCCGTCTTTTGTTCCGCAAAAGTTCGGGGGAGGAAAGTCCGGGCTCCATAGGGCAGAGTGCCAGGTAACGCCTGGGAGGCGTGAGCCTACGGAAAGTGCCACAGAAAATAACCGCCTAAGCACTTCGGTGCCGGTAAGGGTGAAAAGGTGCGGTAAGAGCGCACCGCACGGCTGGCAACAGTTCGTGGCTAGGTAAACCCCACTCGGAGCAAGACCAAATAGGGTTCCATCAGGCGTGGCCCGCGTCGGAACCGGGTAGGTTGCTAGAGGCGTCCAGTGATGGCCGTCGTAGAGGAATGACTGTCCTCGACAAAACCCGGCTTACAGATCGACTCTCCACCTTTCTTTTCTGCATCTTTCGATAGCAGACCCCCCTTTGGTAATACCGAAAAAATCTTACTCTTAATAAATCACTTTAAGTTCAAGCCCCAGTGGCTTGTGCGGGTTTGATTTTTCTCGTGTTTTTTTCATTGTGAAATACCTTTCACAATCCTTTAACGCGCTAAATCTCGGTCCTGTAAGGCTTTTCCTTCCGAACGTGCCTTGACGGTGCCTCCGGCGGATTCCTATAGTGTGCGCAAGTGGCAGAAAGTGGGATGAAGTGGGTTTTCTGGCACAAAAAAGATAACATTGTGGGGAATCGCAGCCGTGTTCCGCGGAGCCAACGCCGTCAGTCTCGATGCCAAGGGCCGTCTCGCCATGCCGAGCCGGTACCGTGACGAGCTCGATTCGCGTTGCAACGGTCAGCTGATCGTGACCATCGACGCCGTGGACCCGTGTTTGTGTGTTTATCCCCTCGATGAGTGGGAACAGATAGAAGCCAAGTTGCGTGCCTTGCCATCGTTGCGTGAGGAAAACCGCCGCCTGCAGCGATTGCTGATTGGCAATGCGGTAGACCTGGAACTAGACGGCAGTGGGCGTTTCCTGGTGCCGCCCCGTTTGCGTGAGTACGCCAAGCTCGACAAGAAGGCGATGCTGGTGGGGCAACTGAACAAATTCCAGCTGTGGGATGAAGATGCCTGGAACGCGGTTTCGGCAGCCGACCTTGCAGCTATTCAACAACCGGGCGCCATGCCCGACGAATTGCGTGACCTGATCCTGTGACCATAGATAGCGGCTTCAACCACATTACCGTCCTGCTCGACGAAGCTGTCGAGGCATTGGCCTTGCGCGCCGACGGTTGCTATCTGGACGGCACGTTTGGCCGTGGCGGACACAGCCGCCTGATCCTCAGCAAGCTCGGGCCGCAAGGGCGGCTGCTGGGCTTCGACAAAGACCCACAAGCGATTGCCACAGGGCAAGCGCTGGCGGCCGAAGACGGCCGCTTTGTCATTGTGCAGCGCAGCTTTGCCGAGCTGGGCGCAGAAGTGGCCGAGCGCGGCCTGCATGGCAAGGTCAGCGGCGTGTTGCTGGACCTTGGCGTGTCCTCGCCGCAACTGGACGACCCCGAGCGGGGCTTCAGCTTTCTCAATGATGGCCCGCTGGACATGCGCATGAACCCCGATCAGGGCGTCAGCGCTGCCGAATTCATTGCCACCGCACCGGTGGAAGAAATTGCCCGCGTGTTCAAGGAATACGGCGAAGAGCGCTTTGCCGGGCGCATGGCGCGTGCCGTGGTCGAGCGCCGCGAAAAGCAGCCGTTCACCCGCACTGCCGACCTGGCAGAGGTGCTCAAGGTGGCCAACCCGGCCTGGGAAAAGGGCAAGAACCCGGCTACCCGCGCCTTCCAGGGCTTGCGCATTCACGTCAACAATGAACTGGGTGACCTGGAGGCGGGGCTCGAGGCCGCGCTCGACGCACTTGAAGTTGGCGGTCGGCTGGCGGTCATCAGCTTCCACTCGCTGGAAGACCGCATCGTCAAACTGTTCATGCGCAAGCTGGTCAAGGGCGAGGCCGACAACCTGCCACGCAACCTGCCGGTGCAGCACAAGGTCTTCGAGCCCAAGGTCAAGCTCATCGGCAAGGCCCAGTTCGCCTCCGAAGCCGAGCTCAAGGCCAACCCGCGGTCGCGCAGCGCCGTGATGCGTGTGGCGGAGAAGTTGCGGTGAGCAGGCTGTTCGCCAAGCCCTTGCCAGGCGGGAGCTTCCTGATGCTCCTGCTGTTCGTTGCCGTGCTGGTTTCGGCCATTGCGGTGTCCTACAGCGCGCACTGGAACCGCCAGTTGCTCAATACCCTGTACGGTGAGCTGAACGAGCGTGACAAGGCCCAGGCCGAGTGGGGCCGGTTGATCCTCGAGCAGAGCACCTGGACCGCGGCCAGCCGTATCGAAAACCTTGCGTCCGAGCAATTGAAGATGCGCGTGCCCGCGGCTGACGAAGTGCGGATGGTGGCGCCATGATGAAACTCGAAGGCGCACTGTACCCATGGCGTTTCCGCGTGGTCATCGGCCTGCTGGCACTCATGGTCGGCGCCATCTGCTGGCGCATCATCGACCTGCAGGTGGTCGACCGTGACTTCCTCAAGGGCCAGGGCGACGCGCGCAGCCTGCGCCATATCTCGATCCCGGCCCACCGTGGGCTGATTACCGACCGCAACGGTGAGCCATTGGCGGTCAGTACCCCGGTCACGACCCTGTGGGCCAACCCCAAGGAAATGCAGGCCTCCAAAGAGCGCTGGCCGCAATTGGCAGCAGCGTTGGGGCAAAACCCGCAGCAGCTGAGCGAGCGCCTGACCCAGCAGGCCAACAAAGAGTTCATCTACCTGGTCCGCGGCCTGACCCCGGAGCAGGGCCAGCATGTGCTCGACCTGAAAGTGCCCGGCGTGTACGGGCTGGAAGAATTCCGCCGGTTCTACCCGGCCGGTGATGTCACTGCGCATATGGTCGGCTTCACCGACCTGGACGACCACGGGCGCGAAGGGGTCGAGCTGGCCTATGACGAGTGGCTGGCCGGCGTGCCTGGCAAGCGCCAGGTCATCAAGGACCGGCGCGGCCGGCTGATCAAGGATATTCAGGTCACCAAGAACGCCAAGGCCGGGAAGACCTTGGCGTTGTCGATTGACCTGCGTCTGCAGTACCTGGCTACACGCGAGCTGCGCAACGCCATTGCCGAACAGAACGCCAAGGCCGGCAGTCTGGTGATCATGGACGTCAAGACCGGTGAGGTCCTGGCCATGGTCAACCAGCCGACCTACAACCCCAACAACCGCCGCAGCATGTTCCCGGCGGCCATGCGTAACCGGGCGATCATCGACGTGTTCGAGCCAGGTTCGACGGTGAAGCCGATCTCCATGAGCGCAGCGCTGGAAAGCGGCCGCTGGAAACCTACCGACAAGGTCGAGGTATACCCCGGCAGCCTGCAGATCGGCCGCTACACCATCAAGGACGTGTCGCGCAGCGAGGGTCCGATCCTCGACCTGACCGGCATCCTGATCAACTCCAGTAACGTGGGCATGAGCAAGATCGCCTTCGACATCGGTGGCGAGGCCATCTACCGCGTCATGTCCCAGGTCGGCCTGGGCCAGTACACCGGCCTTGGCTTCCCGGGTGAGCGTGTCGGCAACCTGCCGAACCACCGCGAGTGGCGCAAGGCCGAGACGGCCACCCTGTCTTACGGCTACGGCGTGTCGGTGACCGCCCTGCAGCTGGTGCATGCCTACGCGGCATTGGCCAACGACGGCAAGATGGTCCCGCTGTCGATCCTCAAGGTGGACAAGGCACCCGAGGCCGTGCAGGCCATTCCGAAGGAAACCGCGGAAACCATCCAGGGCATGTTGCAGCAGGTGATCGAGGCGCCGCGTGGGGTGTTCCGCGCCCAGGTGCCGTTCTACCACGTGGCCGGCAAGTCCGGTACTGCACGTAAAGCCACGGTGGGTTCCAAGGGGTACACCGAAAATGCCTACCGCTCGCTGTTCGCGGGCTTCGGCCCGATGAGCGATCCGCGTTACGCCATCGTCGTGGTGATCGACGAACCGGGCAAGGGTGGCTACTTCGGTGGCCTGGTTTCGGCACCGGTGTTCAGCAAGGTCATGTCCGGCACCCTGCGCCTGATGAATGTGCCGCCAGACAACCTGCCGCCGCCAGCTGCTGTTGCACCTGCCGGGCAACCCCAAGTCAATGCTGCCGCTGCCAAGGGAGGGCGTGGGTGATGACAATGCCATTGAGCAAACTGTTCGCACACGCCAGCCGCGATCCGATGATCCGCGAACTGACCCTGGACAGCCGCAACGTGCGCCCGGGTGACTTGTTCCTGGCAGTGCCGGGGGCCAAGGTCGATGGCCGTGGGCACATTGCCGATGCCTTGGCCCGTGGTGCTGCCGCCGTGGCTTATGAAGAGCAGGGCGCCAACGTGCTGCCGTTGACCGATGTGCCGCTGATCCCGGTCAAAGGCCTGATCGCTCAGCTGTCGGATATTGCCGGCCGCTTCTATGGCGAGCCCAGCCGGCAGCTGGACCTGGTCGGCGTGACCGGTACCAACGGCAAGACCAGTGTCACCCAGTTGCTGGCGCAGGCGTTGGAGCTGCTCGGCAAGCGCTGCGGCCTGATCGGCACCCTCGGTACCGGGTTCTACGGTGAACTGCAAAGTGGCCGCCTGACCACCCCTGACCCGATTGCCGTGCAGTCGACGCTGTATGGCCTGAAAAAGGCTGGCGCCAAAGCCGTGGCCATGGAGGTGTCCTCCCATGCCCTGGAACAAGGCCGCGTGGCTGCACTGGCTTTCGACATTGCGGTGATGACCAACCTGTCCCGCGATCACCTCGACTATCACGGCAGCATGCAGGCGTACGAAGCGGCCAAGGCCAAGCTGTTCGCCTGGCCGAGCCTGCGCTGCCAGGTGGTGAACCTGGACGACGAGTTCGGTCGGCGCCTGGCTCAAGCTTTCGCCGATAGGGCGCCGGCCGATCCTATCGAGTCACGGCTGCTCAGCTATAGCCTGGAAAACCGGGACGCGGATCTGTTCTGCACCAAGGCCGCTTTCGATGACCATGGCGTGCGCGCCACACTGGTCACTGCCCAGGGTGAGCGCATTCTGCGCAGCCAGCTGTTGGGCCGTTTCAACCTGAGCAACATGCTGGCGGCGGTGGCAACCCTGCTGGCAATGGACTTCGCCCTCGACGAGATTCTCAGCGTCATCCCCAAACTGCAAGGGCCGGTTGGCCGCATGCAGCGCCTGGGTGGCGGTGCCAAGCCATTGGTGGTGGTCGACTACGCACATACGCCAGACGCGCTGGAGAAGGTTCTGGAAGCCCTGCGCCCGCATGCTCACGGCCAGCTGCTGTGCCTGTTCGGCTGCGGTGGCGACCGTGATCGCGGCAAGCGCCCACTGATGGCCGAAGTGGCCGAGCGCCTGGCGGACCGCGTCCTGGTCACCGACGACAACCCGCGTAGCGAAGACCCGCTGCGTATCTTCGACGACATTCGCCCCGGTTTTGCCAAGCCTGCCGAGGTGGAATTCATCGCTGGCCGCGGCGCGGCCATTGCGCACCTGATTGCTACCGCTGCTGCCGACGACGTGATCGTGTTGGCTGGCAAGGGGCACGAGGATTACCAGGAGATCAACGGCGAGCGCCATGATTTCTCCGACTTGATCGAAGCCGAAAAGGCACTTGCAGCCTGGGAGGCTCCACATGCTTAAGCCCATGTCACTCAGCCAGCTGGTCCCGCTGCTGAACGGTCAGCAGATCGGCGCCGATGCGGCGTTCACCGGCGTCAGCATCGACAGCCGCAGTGTCAGTGCCGGGCAACTGTTCGTCGCCTTGACCGGCCCGCGTTTCGACGGCCACGACTACCTGGCCGATGTCAAAGCCAAGGGTGCCGTCGCGGCGCTGGTCGAGCGCGAGGTGGCCGATGTCGACCTGCCGCAATTGCGCGTGGCTGACTGCCGCCTGGCCCTGGGCCAGCTCGGGGCACTGAACCGTGCTGCCTATGACAAGCCGGTGGTGGCCATTACCGGTTCCAGCGGCAAGACCACAGTCAAGGAAATGCTTGCCAGCATCCTGCGTACCCGTGGCCTGGTGCACGCCACCCGTGGCAACCTCAACAACGACCTCGGTGCGCCGCTGACCCTGCTGGAAATCGCCGCGGAGCACAGCGCTGCGGTGATCGAGCTGGGCGCTTCGCGCATCGGCGAAATTCGCTACACCGTCGGCCTGACCCGGCCGCAGGTGGTCGTCATCAACAACGCCGGTACCGCGCATGTTGGCGAGTTCGGCGGCCCGGAGAAAATCGTCGAAGCCAAAGGCGAGATTCTTGAAGGCCTGGGCGAGGGCGGTATCGCCATTCTCAACCTGGACGACAAGGCCTTCGCGACCTGGAAGGCCCGTGCCGGGGCGCACAAGGTCATCAGCTTCGCCCGCAGCGACGCCCGTGCCGATTTCCATGCCAGCGCCATTGGGCGCGACGCCCGTGGTTGCCCGTCATTCCAGCTGCATGGCGCCGGCGAGGTGGCCCAGGTGCAGCTCAATGTGCTCGGTGAGCACAATGTCAGCAACGCCCTGGCCGCTGCCGCCGCTGCCCATGCCGTTGGTCTGAGCCTGGCTGGCATTGCAGCTGGCCTTGCGGCGGTGCAGCCGGTCAAGGGCCGCACCGTGGCGCAGATCGCGCCCAGTGGCGTGCGTGTGATCGACGACAGTTACAACGCAAATCCCACCTCGATGTGCGCGGCCATTGATATACTCGCCGGCTTCTCCGGCCGCACCGTCCTGGTGCTTGGGGATATCGGCGAACTGGGGCAGTGGGCGGAAGAAGGCCACCGGCAGGTGGGTGACTACGCGCGCGGCAAGGTCGACGCCCTGTACGCAGTGGGTTCCAACATGAAGCATGCGGTCGAGGCGTTCGGCGCCAATGGCCGTCATTTCGCTACTCAAGCTGAGCTGATCGACGCGGTTAGTGCCGAAAACGCCAGCGACACCACTATTTTGATCAAGGGCTCGCGCAGCGCTGCGATGGAAAACGTCGTGGCGGCTTTGTGCGGTGCCAGCGGGGAGAAACATTAATGCTGCTGCTGTTGGCCGAGTATCTGCAACAGTTCCACAAAGGCTTCGCGGTCTTTCAGTACCTGTCCCTGCGCGGGATTCTGGGTGTACTGACCGCGTTGTCCCTGGCGCTGTGGCTGGGGCCGTGGATGATCCGTACGCTGCAAATTCGCCAGATCGGCCAGGCCGTACGTAATGACGGCCCGCAATCGCACCTGTCCAAGTCCGGCACCCCGACCATGGGCGGCGCACTGATCCTGTCGGCCATCGCTGTCAGCACTCTGCTGTGGGCCGACCTGAGCAACCGCTACGTCTGGGTGGTGCTGATCGTCACCCTGGCCTTCGGTGCCATCGGCTGGGTCGACGACTACCGCAAGGTGATCGAAAAGAATTCGCGGGGCCTGCCAAGCCGCTGGAAGTACTTCTGGCAGTCGGTGTTCGGCCTGGCGGCGGCGGTGTTCCTGTACAAGACCGCACCGACCAGCGTCGAAACCACGCTGATCCTGCCCTTCATCAAGGACGTCACCATTCCGCTGGGCGTCGGCTTCGTGGTGCTGACCTACTTCGTCATCGTCGGCTCCAGCAACGCGGTCAACCTCACCGACGGCCTCGACGGCCTGGCGATCATGCCCACGGTGATGGTCGGCGGCGCGCTGGGCATCTTCTGCTACCTGTCGGGTAACGTGAAATTCGCCGAGTACCTGCTGATTCCCTACGTGCCTGGCTCGGGCGAACTGATCGTGTTCTGTGGCGCCTTGATCGGTGCCGGCCTGGGCTTTTTGTGGTTCAACACCTACCCGGCACAAGTCTTCATGGGTGACGTCGGCGCGCTGGCGCTGGGCGCTGCCCTGGGCACCATCGCGGTGATCGTGCGCCAGGAAATCGTGCTGTTCATCATGGGCGGCATCTTTGTCGTGGAAACCCTGTCGGTGGTGATTCAAGTCGCCTCGTTCAAGCTGACCGGCAAACGGGTGTTCCGCATGGCACCGATCCACCACCACTTTGAACTCAAGGGCTGGCCAGAGCCACGCGTGATCGTCCGCTTCTGGATCATCACCGTGATCCTGGTGCTGATCGGCCTTGCCACCCTGAAACTGAGGTAGATGAGCGTGTCTTTGATCGCTTCCGACCAATTCCGCATCGTTGTCGGCCTCGGCAAGAGCGGCATGTCCCTGGTTCGCTTCCTGGCGAGCCGGGGCATTGCCTTTGCAGTCGCCGACACCCGCGAGCAACCGCCGGAACTGGACGCCCTGCGCCGTGAGTACCCGCAGGTGGAAGTGCGCTGTGGTGAACTGGACGTTGACTTCCTGTGCCGCGCCAACGAACTGTACGTGAGCCCTGGCCTGGCCCTGGCTACCCCGGCCCTGCAGCAGGCCGCTGCGCGGGGCGTGCAGCTGTCGGGGGACATCGAGCTGTTCGCCCGCCATGCCAAGGCGCCGATCATCGCCATCAGCGGTTCCAACGCCAAGAGCACCGTGACCACGCTGGTGGGTGAAATGGCAGCCAAGGCCGGCAAGCGCGTGGCCGTGGGCGGTAACCTGGGGACCCCGGCACTGGACCTGCTGGCCGATGACGTAGAGCTGTACGTGCTGGAGCTGTCGAGCTTCCAGCTGGAAACCACCGACCAGCTCAATGCCGAAGTGGCCACCGTGCTGAACATCAGCGAAGACCACATGGACCGCTACAGCGGCCTGCCGGCCTATCACCTGGCCAAGCATCGCATCTTCCGCGGTGCCAGGCAGGTGGTCGTCAACCGCCAGGACGCCCTGAGCCGGCCACTGCCGGTAGAAGGCCGCCCTTGCTGGTCCTTCGGCCTCAACCAACCAGACTTCAAGGCGTTCGGCCTGCGCGAAGTGGATGGCGAGAAATACCTGGCGTTCGAATTCCAGGCATTGCTGCCGGTGCGCGAGCTGAAGATTCGCGGTGCCCATAACCAGAGCAATGCACTGGCGGCGCTGGCCTTGGGCCATGCTGCCGGCTTGCCGTTCGAGCCGATGCTCGAAGCGCTGCGCGAATTCGCGGGCCTGGCCCACCGTTGCCAGTGGGTGCGCGAGCGTGACGGCGTGAACTGGTACGACGATTCCAAGGCCACCAATGTCGGTGCTGCATTGGCCGCCATCGAAGGCCTGGGGGCCGATATCGAGGGCAAGCTGGTGTTGATCGCCGGTGGCGACGGCAAAGGCGCCGAGTTCGGTGCCCTGCGTGAACCGGTCAAACGTTTTTGTCGCGCCGTGGTGTTGCTGGGCCGTGATGCCGAGCGTCTTGCCCAAGCTTTGGGTGATGACGTGCCGCTGGTGCGGGTAAAAACCCTCGACGACGCTGTGCAACAGTGCGCCGGCCTGGCCCGGGCCGGCGATGCCGTGCTGTTGTCGCCAGCCTGCGCCAGCCTTGACATGTTCAGGAACTTCGAGGAACGCGGGCGGTTGTTCGCCCAGGCAGCGGGGGCCCTGGCATGATCTTCGGTGTGCTCAAGCCCTATCCGTCGCCGCTGATCAGCGGCCGTGGCATCGACCTTGACTTCGCGATGCTGGCTGGCTGCCTGGCCTTGCTCGGTCTGGGCCTGGTGATGATCACCTCGGCCTCCTCGGAAGTTGCTGCGGTGCAGTCGGGCAATCCGCTCTACCACATGTTCCGCCATCTGGTGTATGTGGTCCTCGGCCTGGTGGCTTGTGGTGCGACCCTGATGGTCCCGATCGCCACCTGGCAGCGCATGGGCTTCCTCATGCTGCTGGGCGCATTCGGCTTGCTGGTGCTGGTGCTGGTGCCGGGGATCGGCCGTGAAGTGAACGGCTCCATGCGCTGGATCGGCTTCAGCTTCTTCAACGTACAGCCTTCGGAAATCGCCAAGGTGTTCGTGGTGGTCTACCTGGCCGGGTACCTGGTGCGTCGCCAGACTGAGGTCCGCGAGACGTGGATGGGCTTCTTCAAACCCTTCATCGTATTGCTGCCGATGGCTGCGCTGCTGCTGATGGAACCGGACTTCGGCGCCACCGTGGTGATGATGGGCGCGGCCGCGGCCATGTTGTTCCTTGGCGGTGTCGGGCTGTTCCGCTTCAGCCTGATGGTGGTGCTGGCAGTGTTGGCGGTGTTCGTTCTGGTGCAGGCGCAGCCTTACCGCATGGCGCGCCTGATCACCTTTACCGACCCATGGTCCGACCAGTTCGGCTCCGGTTACCAGTTGACCCAGGCGTTGATCGCGTTCGGCCGTGGCGAGTGGCTGGGCGTTGGCCTGGGCAACAGCGTGCAGAAGCAGTTCTACCTGCCTGAAGCGCACACCGACTTCGTGTTCTCGGTGCTGGCCGAAGAGCTGGGCGTGGTCGGCTCGCTGGTGACCATCGCCCTGTTCGTGTTCGTGACCGTCCGCGCCCTGTACATCGGCCTGTGGGCGGAGAAGGCCAAGCAGTTCTTCGCCGCGTACATGGCGTTCGGCCTGGCCTTCCTGTGGATCGGCCAGTTCCTGATCAACATCGGGGTGAATGTCGGCTTGCTGCCGACCAAAGGCCTGACCCTGCCGTTCCTCAGCTACGGGGGCAGCTCGCTGGTCATCTGTTGTGCTTGCGTGGGCTTGCTATTGCGTATCGAGTGGGAAAGCCGTACGCACCTGGGCAGCGAGGAGCACGAATTCAGCGAAAGCGATTTTGCCGAGGAGACCAGTCATGGCCGCTGACGGCAAGAACGTACTGATCATGGCCGGCGGTACCGGCGGGCACGTGTTCCCGGCCCTGGCCTGCGCCCGTGAGTTCCAGGCGCGCGGGTACAGCGTGCACTGGCTGGGCACCCCGCGCGGCATCGAGAATGAACTGGTGCCCCAGGCCGGCCTGCCGCTGCACCTGATCCAGGTCAGCGGCCTGCGCGGCAAAGGCAAGCTGTCGTTGCTCAAGGCACCCTTGACCCTGGTCAAGGCCGTTCTCCAGGCAAGGCGGATCATTCGCCAGCTCAAGCCAGTGTGCGTGCTGGGCTTTGGTGGTTATGTGACCGGCCCCGGCGGCGTGGCCGCGCGGCTATGTGGCGTGCCGCTGGTGATCCATGAGCAGAACGCCCGCGCCGGTACCGCCAACCGCTTGCTGGTGCCGCTGTCTGCGCGGGTTTGCGAGGCGTTCCCGAACACCTTCGAGGCCAGCGACAAGCGCCGCACCACCGGCAACCCGGTGCGCCCCGAGCTGTTCCTGGATGCGCCGCGCGCGCCCTTGGCCGAACGCCGGGCACGGGTGTTGGTGCTGGGCGGCAGCCTGGGGGCGGAACCATTGAACAAATTGTTGCCTAAGGCCCTGTCCGAAGTGCCTGCTGCCGTGCGGCCCGAGGTGTTTCACCAGGCCGGCAAGCAGCACGCGCAGATCACCGCCGAGCGTTATCACGAGGCCGGCGTCGAGGCTCAGGTCGAGCCTTTCATCAAGGACATGGCCCAAGCCTATGGCTGGGCCGACATGGTGGTGTGTCGGGCGGGTGCGCTGACCGTCAGCGAGTTGGCGGCGGCAGGCCTGCCTTCGGTGCTGGTGCCGTTGCCTCACGCAATCGACGATCACCAGACCCACAACGCCCAATATCTGGCTCGCGAAGGTGCTGCCTTCCTGATGCCACAAGCGACAACTGGCGCAGCGCAGCTCGCTGAACGCCTGAACGAGGTGCTGATGCAACCCGAGAAACTCAATGTCATGGCAGGTACCGCACGGCGCCTGGCCAAACCTGCAGCAACCAGCACCGTGGTCGATATCTGCCTGGAGGTGGCCCATGGTTGAGAGCCAGAAAGCCATGCCCCAGCCGAAAATGGGTCGTATCCGTCGCATTCACTTCGTCGGTATCGGCGGCGTGGGCATGTGCGGCATTGCCGAAGTGTTGCTGAACCTGGGCTATGAAGTGTCCGGTTCCGACCTGAAAGCCTCCCCGGTCACCGAGCGCCTGGAGTCATTCGGTGCCGAGATCTTCGTCGGCCATCGGGCCGAGAACGCTGCCACTGCCGATGTGCTGGTGGTTTCCAGCGCCATCAACCCGGCCAACCCGGAAGTGGCCACCGCCCTCGAGCGGCGCATTCCGGTGGTACCGCGTGCCGAGATGCTCGCCGAGCTGATGCGCTACCGCCACGGTGTGGCAGTCGCCGGTACACACGGCAAGACCACCACCACCAGCCTGCTGGCCTCGGTATTCGCCGCTGGCGGTCTGGACCCGACTTTCGTCATCGGTGGTCGCCTGACTGCGGCCGGCACCAATGCCCAGTTGGGCACCAGCCGCTACCTGATCGCCGAAGCCGATGAAAGCGATGCCAGCTTCCTGCACCTGCAACCGATGGTGGCTGTGGTCACCAACATCGACGCCGACCACATGGCGACCTATGAAGGCGACTTCAACAAACTGAAGAAAACCTTCGTCGAGTTCCTGCACAACCTGCCGTTCTATGGCCTGGCGGTGATGTGCCTGGACGACCCGGTGGTGCGCGAGATTCTGCCGCAGGTGAAGCGCCCGACCGTGACCTACGGTTTCAGCGAAGAGGCCGACATCCGCGCCATCAATGTGCGCCAGCAGGGTATGCAGACCCATTTCACCGTGCTGCGCCGCGACTGCGAGCCGCTGGACGTGTCGGTGAACATGCCGGGCAACCACAACGTGCTCAATGCCCTGGCCACCATCGCCATTGCCACTGACGAAGGCATCACTGACGAAGCCATCGTGCAGGGCCTTTCCGGCTTCCAGGGCGTTGGGCGTCGCTTCCAGGTCTACGGCGAGCTGCCGGTCGAAGACGGCAGCGTGATGCTGGTCGATGACTACGGCCACCACCCGACCGAAGTGGCCGCCGTGATCAAGGCTGTGCGTGGTGGCTGGCCAAGCCGCCGCCTGGTGATCGTCTACCAGCCGCACCGCTATAGCCGCACCCGCGACCTGTACGACGATTTCGTTCAGGTGCTGGGCGATGCCAACGTGCTGCTGCTGATGGAGGTGTACCCGGCTGGCGAAGAGCCCATCCCCGGTGCCGACAGCCGGCAGCTGTGCCACAGCATTCGCCAGCGCGGCAAGCTCGACCCGATCTACATCGAACGTGGCGCCGAGCTGGCGCCACTGGTCAAGCCGTTGCTGCGCGCTGGCGACATCCTGCTCTGTCAGGGTGCCGGTGACGTTGGCGGCCTGGCCCCGCAACTGATGAAAAGCCCGCTGTTCGCTGGCGCCAAGCAGGAGAAGTCGAAATGACCAGCGCCTACGACAAGCTGCACTCTACCCTCGACGTGAAAGCGTTTGGCCGCGTTGCCGTGCTGTACGGCGGCAAGAGTGCCGAGCGCGAAGTGTCGCTCAAGTCCGGCGCCGCCGTGATCGATGCGCTGACCTCCGCCGGTGTGGACGTCGTTGCCATCGACGTCGGTGACGACCTGCTCGACCGCCTGCAGAACGAGAAGATCGACCGCGCCTTCATCATCCTCCACGGCCGTGGCGGTGAGGATGGCAGCATGCAGGGGCTGCTGGAGTGCCTGGGCATCCCTTATACCGGTAGCGGCATCCTCGCTTCGGCCCTGGCCATGGACAAGCTGCGTACCAAGCAGGTGTGGCAGAGCCTGGGCATTCCTACCCCGCGCCACGCGGTGCTGGCGAGTGAAAGCGATTGTTTGCAGGCCAGTACGGAACTGGGCTTCCCGCTGATCGTCAAACCCGCCCATGAAGGCTCTAGCATCGGCATGGCCAAGGTGAACAGCGCCGAGGAACTGATCGCCGCCTGGCAAGACGCTGCCCAGTACGATTCCCAGGTACTGGTAGAGCAGTGGATCCACGGCCCGGAGTTCACCATTGCGGTGCTGCGCGGCCAGGTGCTGCCGCCGATCGCCCTGGGTACACCGCACGTGTTCTACGACTACGACGCCAAGTACATCGCCAACGATACCCAGTACCGCATTCCGTGCGGCCTGGATAGCGCCAAGGAACAGGAACTGATCGACCTGACCGCCCGTGCCTGTGATGCCGTTGGCATCGAGGGCTGGGGGCGGCTGGACGTGATGCAGGACGAGCAAGGCCGGTTCTGGCTGCTCGAAGTAAACACCGCACCCGGCATGACCGATCATAGCCTGGTGCCCATGGCGGCCCGCGCGGCTGGCCTGGACTTCCAGCAACTGGTGCTGGCAATCCTGGCCGAAAGCGTGGCGACGCGAGGTTAATCATCATGCAAGGCGCAATGATACGTCAGCAGCAACCCGTAACCGGCCGTAGCAAGCCGGTGCCGCGTGGTGCCAGCAGGCTGGTGGCCGACGAGCCCGTATCGGCGCGCCTGCCGCGGCCCAGCCTCGGCGGCCTGAAGCGTCTGCTGTGGCCGGTATTGCTGGTGGCAGCAGGCTTCGGTGCCTACGAAGGGGCCATTCGCCTGATGCCTTATGCCGACCGGCCCATCGCCAAGATCGATGTGCAGGGCGACCTCACCTACATCAGCCAGCAGTCGGTGCAGCAGCGCATCGCCCCTTACGTGGCCGCGAGCTTCTTCAGTGTCGACCTGCCGGCGATGCGTGCGGAGCTCGAACAGATGCCCTGGATCGCCCACGCCGAAGTGCGCCGGGTGTGGCCTGACGAGGTGGTGATCCGCCTGGAAGAACAGCTGCCGGTGGCGCGCTGGGGCGACGAAGCCTTGCTCAACAACCAGGGCCAGGCATTCACCCCGCGCGAGCTGGCCAACTATGAGCACCTGCCGCAGCTTGCCGGGCCGCAGCGTGCCCAGCAACAAGTCATGCAGCAGTATCAGGTATTGAGCCAGATGCTGCGCCCCTTGGGCTTTTCCATCGCTCGCCTGGAGCTGCGCGAGCGAGGCAGCTGGTTCCTGACCACTGGCGCGAGCAGCGCCGGGCCGGGCATCGAGCTGCTGCTGGGGCGCGACCATCTGGTGGAGAAGATGCGCCGTTTCATTGCCATTTACGACAAGACACTCAAAGACCAGATCAGCACTATCGCCCGCATTGATCTGCGTTATTCCAACGGACTTGCCGTTGGTTGGCGGGAACCGATTGCACCGACGACGGCCCAACCCGCCGTTGCGAAGAATTAGAGAGAGGCAGGACCATGGCAAACGCGCATAGCGGCAAAATGATCGTCGGGCTGGATATTGGCACCTCCAAGGTGGTGGCACTGGTCGGCGAAGTGGGCGAAGACGGCACCCTGGAAATCGTCGGTATCGGCACACACCCGTCCCGCGGCCTGAAAAAAGGCGTGGTGGTGAACATCGAGTCGACCGTGCAATCGATCCAGCGCGCCGTCGAAGAAGCGCAGCTGATGGCCGGCTGCCGCATCCACTCGGCGTTCGTGGGCGTCGCCGGTAACCATATCCGCAGCCTGAACTCCCACGGCATCGTCGCCATCCGTGACCGCGAGGTCAGCCTGGCCGACCTGGAGCGGGTACTGGACGCGGCCCAGGCGGTGGCCATTCCGGCAGACCAGCGCGTGCTGCACACCCTGCCGCAGGACTACGTGATCGACAACCAGGAAGGCGTCCGCGAGCCGCTGGGCATGTCTGGCGTGCGTCTGGAAGCCAAGGTTCACGTGGTGACCTGCGCGGTCAACGCGGCACAGAACATCGAAAAGTGCGTGCGCCGCTGCGGCCTGGAAATCGACGACATCATCCTCGAGCAGTTGGCTTCGGCCTATTCGGTGCTCACCGACGATGAAAAGGAACTGGGCGTGTGCCTGGTCGACATCGGTGGCGGTACCACCGACATCGCCATCTTCACCGAAGGCGCGATCCGCCACACCGCGGTCATTCCGATTGCCGGCGACCAGGTGACCAACGACATCGCCATGGCCCTGCGTACCCCGACCCAGTACGCCGAAGAAATCAAGATCCGCTACGCCTGCGCCCTGGCCAAACTGGCGGGCGCTGGCGAGACCATCAAGGTGCCGAGCGTGGGCGACCGCCCACCGCGCGAGCTGTCGCGTCAGGCCCTGGCCGAGGTGGTGGAGCCGCGTTACGACGAGCTCTTCACCCTGATCCAGGCCGAACTGCGCCGCAGCGGGTACGAGGACCTGGTGCCAGCGGGCATCGTCCTCACCGGCGGTACCGCGAAGATGGAAGGTGCCGTGGAACTGGCCGAGGAAATCTTCCACATGCCGGTACGCCTGGGCGTACCGCACAGCGTTCGGGGCCTGAGCGACGTGGTTCGCAACCCCATTTATTCCACCGGCGTGGGCTTGCTCACCTACGGCCTGCTCAAGCAGTCCGAGGACATGGTCCTGACCGGCAGCAGCAACAGCAGCAACAACAGCTATGGCGATGAACCGAAGGCCCCAGTGCTTGAACGCTTCAAGCGCTGGGTACAGGGCAACTTCTAAGTTTCAAAGCAGTAGTGGTAGGCGCAACAACTAGAGAACTGTAAGGAGAGGGAAAATGTTCGAGCTCGTAGACAACGTCCCGCAAAGCCCGGTCATCAAAGTGATCGGCGTTGGTGGTGGTGGCGGCAACGCCGTCAACCACATGGTCAAGAGCAGCATCGAAGGTGTGGAATTCATCTGCGCCAACACGGATGCTCAGGCCCTGAAAAACATTGGTGCACGCACCATCCTGCAATTGGGCACTGGCGTGACCAAGGGCCTGGGTGCTGGCGCCAATCCGGAAGTCGGCCGTCAGGCCGCACTGGAAGACCGTGAGCGCATCGCCGAAGTGCTGCAAGGCACCAACATGGTGTTCATCACCACTGGCATGGGCGGCGGTACCGGTACCGGTGCTGCACCGATCATCGCCGAAGTGGCCAAGGAAATGGGCATCCTCACCGTAGCCGTGGTGACCCGTCCGTTCCCGTTCGAGGGCCGCAAGCGCATGCAGATCGCCGATGAAGGCATCCGCATGCTGGCTGAAAGCGTCGACTCGTTGATCACCATCCCCAACGAGAAACTGCTGACCATCCTGGGCAAGGATGCCAGCCTGCTGTCCGCCTTCGCCAAGGCCGACGATGTACTGGCCGGTGCCGTGCGCGGTATCTCCGACATCATCAAGCGCCCGGGCATGATCAACGTCGACTTCGCCGACGTGCGCACCGTCATGGGTGAAATGGGCATGGCGATGATGGGTACTGGTTGCGCCAGCGGCCCGAACCGTGCACGCGAAGCCACCGAAGCAGCCATCCGCAACCCGCTGCTGGAAGATGTCAACCTGCAGGGCGCCCGCGGCATCCTGGTGAACATCACCGCTGGCCCGGACCTGTCGCTGGGTGAATACTCCGACGTGGGTAGCATCATCGAAGCCTTCGCCTCTGACCACGCCATGGTCAAGGTCGGTACCGTGATCGATCCGGACATGCGTGACGAACTGCACGTGACCGTTGTGGCCACCGGCCTGGGCGCGCGTATCGAGAAGCCTGTGAAAGTGGTCGACAACACCCTGCAGACTGCCCAGCAGGCGTATGAAGCGTCCAACCCGGCGCCAGTTCGTCAGGAGCAGCCAGCCGTGAACTACCGTGACCTGGAGCGCCCGACCGTAATGCGCAACCAGGCCCACGCCGGTGCTGCGGCAGCCGCGAAAATGAACCCTCAGGATGACCTGGATTACCTGGATATCCCGGCATTCCTGCGTCGTCAGGCTGATTAATGGAATTTATCAGGGGTATAAAGGTGATTGGTATTCATCAAAGGTTGGGTCTGTTATCATCCCTAGCCTTTGTTGATACCTGTTCGCAATTTGCGCTGAAGCGGCCAATGCCATGATTAAACAACGCACCCTGAAGAATACCATCCGTGCCACAGGTGTCGGCCTGCACTCCGGGGAGAAGGTTTACCTGACCCTCAAGCCTGCACCTGTTGACACCGGCATCGTCTTCCGCCGCGCCGACCTCGACCCTGTGGTCGAGATCCCTGCGCGTGCGGCCAACGTCGGCGAGACCACCATGTCGACGACGCTGGTCAACGGTGACGTCAAGGTCGATACGGTCGAGCACCTGCTCTCCGCCATGGCGGGCCTGGGCATCGATAACGCCTACGTCGAGCTCTCCGCCTCGGAAGTGCCGATCATGGATGGCAGCGCCGGTCCCTTCGTATTCCTGATTCAGTCTGCCGGCCTGGAAGAACAGGACGCAGCCAAGAAGTTCATCCGCATCCTGCGTGAGGTGACTGTGGAAGAGGGCGACAAGCGCGCCACTTTCCTGCCTTTCGACGGTTTCAAGGTGAGCTTCGAGATCGACTTCGATCACCCGGTCCTCAAGGGCCAGACCCAGAGCGCGGTTGTCGACTTCTCCAGCACCTCGTTCGTGAAGGAAGTCAGCCGCGCCCGCACGTTCGGTTTCATGCGTGACATCGAGTACCTGCGCAAGCACAACCTTGCGTTGGGTGGCAGTGTCGAGAATGCCATCGTGGTCGACGAGACAGGTGTGCTCAACGAAGACGGCCTTCGTTCCGATGACGAATTCGTCAAGCACAAGATCCTCGACGCCATTGGCGACCTCTACCTGCTGGGCAACAGCCTGATCGGCGAGTTCAAGGGCTACAAGTCCGGCCACGCGCTGAACAACCAGCTGTTGCGCAAGCTGATTGCCGAAACCGATGCCTGGGAAGTGGTCACGTTCGAAGATGCCAGTACGGCACCGATCTCGTACATGCGCCCTGTTGCGGCCGTGTAAGTTCGAACACTCTCTCTAGTGTTGTAATCAAGGCCACCTTCGGGTGGCCTTTTTTATTGCTTGTCGCCAGCGTGGGCGGCCAAGCGCTCCAGTGCAGCGCGCAGCTTGGGGTCGGCGATGCCCTCGGCGGTGTCACGCAGGCTTGCCGCGGCGCTGGTGGACAGCTCGGCAGCATGCCCGCCGCGTTTGGCCGGTACCAGGGGCGGCTGCACCTTGTAGAGGATGCGCCGGAGGTTGCCAAAAGCTTCCATGGCCTGCAATGCGGCCAGCAGGCGCTTCTGCTGGTAGCGCAGGCGGGTAGCCCAATGGCCATCGGTCACCACCAGCAACAAGGTGCCATCGCGCCATGAGGCCACGTGGCAATGCTCGCGGGCAGCCGGTTGCAGCTGGCTTTCCAGCAGGCGCTGCAGGTGTTCCAGGCGTTCGGCCTGGTTCAGCAGCAGGCGCAGCGGGCGCACCTGGCGCAGCAGGGCCGAGGGTGGCTGGGCGGGGGAGGGTTTGTAGGCCATTGGGGGTACGCATGAGGTTACAAGATCGGCAGTTTAACACCTGTAGAACCTGTGCTGGCCGCTTCGCGGACACGCCCGCTCCCACAGGATTACTCCAGGCCTGAGTATTGTGGGGTCCCTGTGGGAGCGGGCGTGCCCGCGAAGAGGCCTGCACAGGCAACGCAAGATAAGACTGGTTCTCGATACCTTTCATGTTGCCAAACCTTGAACTCAGGGAAAATGCCCCTATCTAAACCAAGCCCCTGCCAAAGCGCTGTGCCAGCATCGTGGAAATCCACCACTTTCCTCACCATCGTTTCCGGGTAGAATGCTCGTTCGCATGCGGCCTCAGGGCTGCACGGGCGACTCATGGGGCCGCCCTCCATCCCTACGTGTGGAAGATCCTGCCGATATGTTTGCGCCTTTGTTAAAAAAACTTTTTGGAAGCAAGAACGAGCGTGAAGTAAAACGCATGCTCAAGACGGTGAGTATCGTCAATGCCTTCGAAGAGAAGATGGTGGCCCTCTCCGACGAGCAACTGCGGGGCAAGACTGCAGAGTTCAAGGAGCGCCTGGCCAAAGGCGAGACACTGGACCAATTGTTGCCCGAAGCCTTTGCCGTGGCCCGCGAGGCCGGCAAGCGCGTGATGGGCATGCGCCACTTCGACGTTCAGTTGATTGGCGGCATGACCCTGCACGAAGGCATGATCGCAGAAATGCGTACTGGTGAAGGCAAGACCTTGGTCGGTACCCTGGCCGTGTACCTCAACGCACTGTCCGGCAAGGGCGTGCATGTGGTTACCGTCAACGACTACCTGGCCCGCCGTGACGCCAACTGGATGCGCCCGCTGTACGAGTTTCTCGGCCTGTCGGTCGGTATCGTATCGGCCTTCCAGCCGCCGGAAGAAAAGCGTGCTGCCTATGCGGCCGACATCACCTACGGCACCAACAACGAATTCGGTTTCGACTACCTGCGCGACAACATGGCGTTCAGCCAGGACGAGAAGTTCCAGCGTGAACTGAACTTCGCCGTGATCGACGAAGTGGACTCCATTCTCATCGACGAAGCGCGCACCCCGCTGATCATCTCCGGCCAGGCCGAAGACAGCTCCAAGCTGTACATCGAGATCAACCGCCTGATCCCGCGCCTGACCCAGCACATCGAAGAAGTCGAAGGCCAGGTCACTCAGGAAGGCCACTTCACCATCGACGAGAAGAGCCGCCAGGTCGAGCTCAACGAGGCCGGTCACCAGTTCATCGAAGAGATGCTGACCCAGGCCGGGTTGCTGGCTGAAGGCGAGAGCCTGTACTCGGCGCATAACCTGGGCCTGCTCACCCACGTGTATGCCGGCCTGCGCGCACACAAGCTGTTCCACCGCAACATCGAGTACATCGTCCAGGACGGCCAGGTACTGCTGATCGACGAGCACACCGGCCGGACCATGCCGGGCCGGCGCCTGTCCGAAGGCCTGCACCAGGCCATCGAGGCCAAGGAAAACCTGAACATCCAGGCCGAGAGCCAGACCCTGGCCTCGACCACCTTCCAGAACTACTTCCGCCTGTACACCAAGCTGTCCGGCATGACCGGTACTGCCGACACCGAAGCCTTCGAGTTCCAGTCGATCTACGCGCTGAACGTGATGGTCATCCCGCCGAACAAGCCGCTGGCGCGCAAGGACTTCAACGACCTGGTGTACCTGACCGCCGACGAGAAGTACGCCGCGATCATTGCCGACATCAAGGAAAGCATGAAGCAGGGCCGGCCGATTCTGGTTGGTACCGCGACCATCGAAACGTCCGAACACATGTCGAACCTGCTGAAGAAAGAAGGTATCGACCACAAGGTGCTGAACGCCAAGTACCACGAGAAAGAAGCCGAAATCATCGCCCAGGCCGGTGCGCCGGGTGCCCTGACCATCGCCACCAACATGGCCGGCCGTGGTACCGACATTCTGCTGGGCGGTAACTGGGAAGCCGAAGTGGCCGCCCTGGAAAACCCGACCGCCGAGCAGATCGCCCAGATCAAGGCCGACTGGCAGAAGCGTCACCAGCAGGTGATCGAGGCCGGTGGCCTGCACGTGATCGCCTCCGAGCGCCACGAGTCGCGCCGTATCGACAACCAGTTGCGTGGCCGTTCCGGCCGTCAGGGCGACCCGGGCTCCAGCCGCTTCTACCTGTCGCTGGAAGACAGCCTGATGCGTATCTTTGCCTCCGACCGGGTGAAGAACTTCATGAAGGCCCTGGGCATGCAGGCGGGCGAGGCCATCGAGCACCGCATGGTCACCAATGCCATCGAGAAGGCGCAGCGCAAGGTCGAAGGCCGCAACTTCGACATCCGCAAGCAGTTGCTTGAATACGACGACGTGGCCAACGAGCAGCGCAAGGTGATCTACCACATGCGCAACAGCCTGCTGGCGGCCGAGAACATTGGCGACACCATCGTCGAATTCCGCAAGGAAGTCCTGGACGCTACCATCAGCCAGCACATTCCGCCGCAGTCGCTGCCCGAGCAGTGGGACGTGGCCGGCCTGGAGGCATCGCTGGCCAGCGACTTCGCCATCAAGCTGCCGATTCAGCAGTGGCTCGACGAAGACGATCACCTCTACGAGGAGACGCTGCGCGAGAAGCTGCTGAACGAGATCACCACGGCCTACACCGAGAAAGAAGACCAGGCCGGCCTCGACGCCCTGCGTACCTTCGAGAAGCAGATTCTGCTGCGTGTGCTGGACGACCTGTGGAAAGACCACCTGTCGACCATGGACCACTTGCGCCACGGTATTCACCTGCGTGGCTATGCGCAGAAGAACCCCAAGCAGGAGTACAAGCGCGAGTCGTTCAGCCTGTTCCAGGAACTGCTGGAGTCGATCAAGCGCGATACCATCCGCGTGCTGTCGCACGTTCAGGTACGCCGCGAAGACCCGGTCGAAGAGGAAGCCCGCCTGCGCCGCGAGGCCGAGGAGCTGGCCAGCCGCATGCAGTTTGAGCACGCCCCAGCCCCTGGCCTGGAAGGCGAGCAGCTGAGCGAGGAGGAGGCCGAAGTGGCCGTTGCCTCGGCGCCGGTGCGCAACGAGCAGAAGCTGGGCCGCAATGAGCCTTGCTGGTGTGGTTCGGGCAAGAAGTTCAAGCATTGCCACGGGCAGATCGAATGATCTGACCTGGGTGTTGTAACCTGATACATCCTGGGGCCGCTTTGCGGCCCCGTTTTTTGTACATCCACCGAATTTTCTAGGAGCGCTCTAATGGCTGTTGGTCTTGGTCCTTTGCCCACCCTGCACCCGGTTGCGGGTTTTGAACTCGGCATCGCTTCTGCCGGCATCAAGCGTCCTGGGCGCAAGGATGTGGTGGTCATGCGCTGCGCCGAAGGCTCCAGCGTGGCGGGCGTGTTCACCCTCAACGCTTTCTGCGCGGCACCGGTGATCCTCTCCAAGCAGCGTGTACAGGGCACCGTGCGCTACCTGTTGACCAACACCGGTAATGCCAACGCCGGTACCGGCGCCCCTGGGCTGGCAGCCGCCGAACGCACCTGCGCCAAGCTGGCCGAACTGGCCGGCGTACCCGCCGAATCGGTACTGCCGTTCTCCACCGGGGTGATCGGCGAGCCACTGCCGGTCGAAAAGATCGAAGGCGCGCTGCAGGCCGCCCTCGATAACCTGTCGGAGAACAACTGGGCCGAAGCGGCCACCGGCATCATGACCACCGATACCTTGCCCAAAGGCGCCAGCCGCCAGTTCCAGCACGATGGCGTGACCGTGACCGTGACCGGTATCAGCAAGGGCGCCGGCATGATCCGCCCGAACATGGCCACCATGCTTGGCTACATCGCCACCGACGCCAAGGTTGCCCCGGCGGTGCTCAAGGACCTGATGCTGGACGGCGCCAACAAGTCGTTCAACCGCATCACCATCGATGGCGACACCTCGACCAACGATTGCTGCATGCTGATCGCCACCGGCAAGGCCAACCTGCCAGAAGTCACCGAAGCTAGTGGTGCGCTGTTCGAGGCCCTGAAAAAAGCCGTGTTCGAGGTGTGCATGGACGTGGCCCAGGCCATCGTGCGTGACGGCGAAGGTGCGACCAAGTTCGTGACCGTGCAGGTCAACGGCGGTGGCAACCACCAGGAATGCCTGGACGTTGGATACGCAGTGGCCCACTCACCGCTGATCAAGACCGCACTGTTCGCGTCGGACCCGAACTGGGGCCGTATTCTCGCCGCGGTGGGCCGTGCCGGTGTGCCCGAGCTGGACGTGAGCCTGATCGACGTCTACCTGGATAACGTGTGCATCGCCAGCCAGGGCGGCCGCAGCCCCAGCTACACCGAAGCCCAGGGCTCGGCAGTGATGGCCCAGGAAGAGATCACGATCCGGATCGAACTGGGGCGTGGCCAGTGCAGCGAAACCATCTGGACCACCGACCTGTCGCACGAGTACGTGAAGATCAACGCCGAATACCGTACCTGATGCAGTGATGGGGTCGGGCAACGGCCCCACAATTCCAGAACCAGGAGACGAACCATGAGCGATCACCTGAACTTCGGCGACACGTTGCGCGCCTTGTTGCAGGCTGGCCTGGCGGAGCGTGAAGTGTGAAACGGATTCATGTTGTAGCAGCGGTCATTCGTGGCGCCGATGGCCGCATTCTGATCGCGCGGCGGGCCGCCACCCAGCACCAGGGTGGCCTGTGGGAGTTTCCCGGCGGCAAGGTCGAAGCCGGTGAAAGCGTGGAAGCGGCACTGGCCCGCGAGCTGCGCGAAGAGCTGGGTATCGAGGTGAGCCGTTCGCGTGCGCTGATCAAGGTCAGCCACGACTACCCGGACAAGCAGGTGTTGCTGGACGTGCGTGAAGTGCAGGCCTTCACCGGCGAAGCGCATGGCGCCGAGGGTCAGCCGCTGGCGTGGGTTGCCCCGCGCGATTTGCCGCAGTACGAATTTCCCGAGGCCAACCAGCCGATCGTGGCTGCCGCGCGCCTGCCGGACCAGTACCTGATTACCCCCGATGGCCTGGAAGTGCCGCAACTGCTCAAGGGCATCCAGAAGGCGGTTGCCAGCGGCATTCGGCTGATTCAGTTGCGCGCCCCGGACATGTACGACCCCAAGTACCGCGACGTGGCGGTGGATGCGGTTGGGCTATGTGCGGGCAAGGCGCAGTTGATGCTCAAGGGGCCGCTGGAATGGCTGGGCGATTTCCCTTCGGCCGGCTGGCACCTGACCGCGGCGCAGTTACGCAAGTACGCCGCCAAAGGTCGGCCGTTTCCCCGCGAGCGTTGGTTGGCGGCTTCCTGCCACTGCGCCGAAGAGCTGGCACTGGCCGAGCAGATGGGCGTCGACTTCGTCACCCTGTCGCCAGTCCAGGCAACCCAGACCCACCCCGAGGCGGCGCCGTTGGGCTGGGACGAAGCTGGACGTTTGCTGGCCGGGTTCAGCAAGCCGGTGTACTTGCTGGGTGGGGTAGGGCCGGGTGAGCGCGAGCGAGCCTGGGAAGCCGGGGCCCAGGGTGTGGCCGGCATCCGGGCATTCTGGCCCGAGGCCTGAGCCATTGGGGCGGCCCTTCGCGACACCGCGCAGGCCGCCCCGAACCTGTCAGCCCTGCGGTTTTTCAGCAGGCTGCCACAACACCTCGGCCACCCCCTGTCGCCGCCCGATGATCCGGGCCGCCACGAACAGCAGGTCGGACAGACGGTTGATGTACGCCAGACCCACCCCTTCCAGTGGTTCCAGCGCATGCAGCTGCTGGCAGCGCCGCTCGGCGCTGCGCGCCAGGCTGCGGCACACATGGGCCTGCGCCACCAGCATCGAACCACTGGGCAGGATGAAGTTCTTCAGCGGCCCCAGCTCTTCGTTCCACACATCGATGACCGCCTCCAGGCGCTCCACTTCTGCCTGGTTCAAGGCCTGGTAGCTGGGCATGGCCAGCTCGCCACCCAGGTCGAACAAGCGGTGCTGACACGGCGCGAGCACCGCAGTGACCTCTTCCAGGCCTTGCTCGGCCAGGCCTGCCAAAAGCACGCCGAGCTGGCTGTTGAGGCTGTCTACCTCGCCAATGGCTTCTATGCGCGGGTGGCTTTTCGGCACNNGGGTTTTTCCGCCCCCCCCCGGCCGTCGCCCAGGCCGGTTTCGCCCTGATCGCCGGTACGGGTGTAGATCTTCGATAGGCGGTTGCCCATGTCATTGCTCCGGTAAGGTCGGCGCCGCTGCTGCCGGCTGGCCG